>PLMF01000247.1:2005-16418 GCA_003142355.1 Bryobacterales bacterium | reverse complement strand
AATTTCATGAGCGCTTCAAACCCCGGCACGGCATTCATGATGGTGGTCGCCGTCGTATTCTCATTCCTGATTGCGTATATCGCCCATCGCGGCGTGAACGGCTCCACAGCGGTCAATATCGCCATCAACGTGATTCAGATTGCCGCGCTGGTGCTGTTCGCCGCTCTGGCCTTGGGCTACCGCGCCAACCACCCCGCGGGGAGCGTCGGCTATCAGTTCGATTCCACATCGGGCGATGCCTACAACTACCAGTTCGCCACCGCCAAAGCCACCGTAAACGGGCAAACCACCGAGACCATTCTTCGCGATGCGGACGGGAAGCCAAAGCCCCTGCTGGATGCGGCCGGAAAGCCGGCGCCGTTCCTGGTCACTTACCCCGACAAGGACGAGAAGGGCAACTTCCTGACCCACTCCGGCGGCGCCTCCGTGGTCGGAATTCACAATGTAAGTTGGGCGTTCATTCAGGCCACAGTCGCCATCCTCATCCTGGTCGGATTTGAATCCGTTACCTCGATGGGCGGCGAGGCCAAAAACGCCAAGCGCGACGTGCCCATCGCGGTGATCGTCTCACTGCTCGTGCAGGGTATGTTCTGTTATCTGTTCGAGTACTTTGCGGCAAACTACTTTTTAAACAGCGGCTATACCATGCAAAGCGCCACCGGCTCCGCGGCGCCCATTGGCGACATGATGATCGTCGTGGGCAATGCGGTCTTCGGTCCCGGAGGCGGGCGCGCATTCATGCTGACGGAAGCGTTCACGGTGTTCCTGGCCCTCATCGGCACCACGCTTTCCTGCATGAATACCGGGGCCCGCGTCACTTACGCCATGGGTAAGGACTCGGAGGTGCCCGAGCACTTCGGCCTGCTGCATTCGAAGAATCTCACTCCGCATCGGGCCATCTGGACGCTGGCCACAATTTCCGCCGTGGTCGGCTGCATTGGCGTGATGATGGCCTTCGGCGATGCCGGCGCGCCGGCGGACACTGCCATCAAAGCACTGCCGCAGGGCTTCTGGTCCAGCTTCGGATACACCACGCACGACGGAATGGCGGCCATGCCCAATTCGCTGCTCACCGTTACGCTGGCGTCGAATTTCGGCACCTTCCTGCTGTACGCGTTGAGCTGCATCATCTGTATGGTGGCTTACCACAGGCATCCGAAGTTCAGCGCGTTGCGGCATCTGTTCATTCCCGTGTTCGGGCTGGTGGCGAATTTGGCGTGCATGTCGTTCTATCTGATCGGTCCTTTCATGGGATACGGCACCAAGATGGAACCGCTGCTGGCTCTGGGAATCGCGGCGGTATGGGCATGCTACGGAGGGATTTACTTTGTGCGCTCGAGCAAGGCCAGCGGGCGGACAACGATGGTCCCGCACCGCGCGCCCGCAGCGTGAATATGCTGGAACTCGAGTTCGCCCAAGCGTCCGACCGCGGAATCGTGCGCGACCACAACGAGGATTATCTCGGGTACGCACTCCCCGAGGTGTCCGCGCGGTCTGGCGCCCGCGAATGGCTGTTTGCACTGGCCGATGGAGTGGGGGGCCAGGAGCTGGGCGAGGTGGCTTCCCGCACCGCGGTGGAGACCCTGTTGGCCGGGTTCCGCCGCGCGCGCAATGGGGATCAGCATGCGGCGCTGCTGCCGCGTCTGGTGCGGGAAGCCAACACAAAAGTGTTCGAGACCGGAATGGCGAGCGGGCGGGGCGGCTCCGCCATAGCAACCACTCTGGTGACCTGCGCCTTGCGCTTCGACCGGGTGGTGGTGTCTCACGTGGGGGATTCCCGCTGCTATCGCATTCGCCATCGCCACGCCGAGGCGCTGACCCGCGATCATACCGTCACCAACGAGCAGGTGCTTCTGGGTGTTCTCTCGACGCGGGAAGCGGCGGAAGCTCAGACCAGCCACCTGCTCAGCCGCTCGCTGGGAAGCGAGATGTTTGTCAGCGTCGATACCCATGAGCACCAGGTGTTGCCCGGCGATGTGTTCCTACTGTGTTCCGACGGCCTGCACAACCTGGTGACTCCGCCGGAGATGGCGGACATTGCCACTCACCACGCCAGGTTAGAGGACGCCGTTCGGGAACTGGTCGATCTTGCAAACCAAAGAGGTGGCAACGATAATGTGAGTGTACAGCTCATCCGCATTCGCAGCGTGGAACGTGTGGGCATGTACCGGGGACGCCCGTACAAGCTCGCCTAATGACTCCCGTCCATCCCGGCGATCAACTCGATCACTACCGCATTGACAGCCTGGTGGCGCGCAGCGGCATGGCTTCCATCTTCAAAGGCGCCGACTTGCGCACGGGCCGTTTAGTCGCCATCAAGGTCCCGCATCCCGAGATGGAAAGCGACCCGGTCCTCTTCGACCGATTTCATCGCGAAGAGGAGATTGGCAAGGACCTCGATCACCCTGGCGTCATGAAGGTGTTCGCCGGCGACGATCGCAGCCAGGTCTACATGGTCATGGAGTGGGCCGAGGGGCGCCTGCTGCGCGAGATCCTCAGGGAGCGCCACAAACTTCCTCCCGAGCGCGCGGTTCGAATCACGCTCGGCATCTGCGACGCCCTCGAGTACATCCACACCCACGGCGTAGTCCACCGCGACTTGAAGCCCGAGAACATCATGGTCGACAGTGAGGACCATATCAAACTCATCGATTTCGGCATCGCTTCGCTGGCCGGCTCCCGCCGCCTGACATTCACCAAGCTCTCGCAGGTCATGGGCACGCCCGAGTACATCTCCCCCGAACAGGTGAAGGGCAAGCGCGGAGACGCGCGGAGTGACGTGTATGCTTTGGGCGTGATGCTCTACGAAATGCTGACCGGGACGACTCCGTTTTCGGGCCCCAATGCATTCGCGATCATGAACGACCGGCTGCTGAATCATCCCAAGCCGCCGCGCGAGGCCGATCCCGAAGTCACACCCGAGCTGCAGGAAGTCATCTATCGCGCGCTGGAACGCGATCCCAAGAGCCGCTACGCGAGCGCCCGGGAGTTCGCCTGGGACCTGGGACACCTGGACCAGGTCGGAGTGGCCGAGCGCCCCGAGTTGCGCGACTGGAAGCGCCGGCGGGCGTCCTGGCCGCGGACGGTTCTGTTCTATCTGATGCTGGCTCTGATTCCCGTGGTCATCTTTGGGCTGCTGCTATACGTCGCGCGGCATGGATGAACGCCTAACCAGCAGAGATGGGACCAAACAGGACGATCTTTTTCGACGCGGAGACGCGGAGAAAAACGCGGAGAAGAGGAAAAGAGTAAAGGCAAAAGCTGAGAGCGCAGAGGCAGCGGAGAATCGTGAAAAGGCGAGGGCAGAGGTAAGGTGGAGGCAGCGGTGCCTCCAGGATCACGCCTGCAGCAGGCGGTTCAGGTGGCGCATCACTTCGAAGGCGTCGGCGACGTAGAGCACGTCGGCTTTGCCGCGCGCCCAGCCGCAGTTGGCGTCCAGGTTGATGGCGCGGCGCTGGTTCACAAAGCGCCAACCCACCACGTGCGGCTCCTCGCCGTGGCAACACGTGGAAAGACCCTTGGCGTGGCGCGGCGTCGAGCCGGTCTGGCCGATCTGGTTCAGGTGCGTCATGAAGCGCAGCACCGCCTCGCCTTCGCCGCTCAGGTCCACCAGCGACTTGCTGCCGCCGAGGGAGGCCTGGGCCGCGCGCAGGAATCCCAGGATCAGGGTCTCCGCTTCGGCCGCGTGCACGGCTCCGTCGGATTGCTTCTTGGTCCAGCCAGCGCCGGCCACAAACAGGAGCTTGGCATCGGGGCGAATGGTTTGCTCGTCGGCCTTGGGGGCGCGCACGCCGGTGACCGTGGTGCGGGTTTCGGGTGCGGCGACCGCCACGGGTTCCACGCTGGCTGTTCCTGCGGGGCCGCTCCACGGGGCGAAACAGCCGGAATCGAGCAGGATGACCCAGGGCCGCTCGCGGCGTGAAAGCACCGCTTCCATGCGCTGCCGGTAGAACCAGCGGGTGACCGCCGGCGTTCCATTCCCGGCCGCCAGGTTGGTAGCGTGGGTATCGACGCGGCCACCCAGGCGATAGGCCACGCCGGGGAGAGAGCGCGCCCATCGCGCAGTCGAAGGGGCCATCGCTATGGCGGCGCCGGCCGCGCGGCAAAGCGCTTCGGCGGCGGCGGCGTCGGTTGCGTAGCGCGGTTCGGCGAACGCCTCGCCGATAACCGCCAGGAATCGCGCGGCGCCGCAGCCGGCGATCTGGCTGGCGGCGGCTTCCACGCGGGCGCCCACCAGCCCGACAGTTAGTGAGCCGCCCAACGCCAGCGCGGCCGTCAGGCATTCGAGCGCCGGTTTGGCCAAGGCGCCATCGGGTTCCGTATGCGCCAGAAGCAGTATGGTTTCCACGTTACTCCTCCGCCATCCAGGCGACGATTTCGCGCGCAATCTCTTCGGCCGGCAGGTCCTTCACGATGCGCGTCTCTCTCTGCTGCTTGGGCAGGTTCACGGAGTGAAACGACAGCCCGGTGTTGGGGACGGGCGTGGGCTTGGCGCGCTGCAGCGCGGGCATGATGGCGCGCATGTTGGCCATTCCGATCTGCGGATTGTTGCGCGGCTCGGGCAAGTTGCCCGTGGCCCAACCCAGCACCGCCGGCGGCGCGGCGCACACCGAAACCTGGTGCCGGCCGCCTTCGATACGCTCCAGGATTTCGAGGCTGCCGTCTTCGGCCACGGTCACCTGGTCGACACCCTGGAACTGCTCGGCGATCCCCAGGCGCTCGCCCACCATCTGCAACGTGGAGCCGGCACCGCGAGAGGCCGATTCCCATCCGCCGAACACCAGCAGTTTCGTGCGATCGAGTCCCGGAATGGCCGCGATGGCGGCCGCCAGAGCCGCCGCGGTCTCGAAGGAATCGGTGAAACCCGAAGCGGGTCCATCCAGCGCCACCAACTCGAAAGGGACCTTCTGCGCCACCGTCATCATCACCTGCTGAAGCTTGGCTTTGGGTCCGAGGCTGACCAGCCAGACCTTGCTCCCCGGTGTCTGCCGCGCCAGGTGGGCCGCTTCGAACAGGGCGTGGCCGGCCCAAGGGTCCAGCACGGCCGGCAGCATCATTTCATTCTTGAGGGAGGGACCGGCAGGGCCGATGACCGGCTCCAAGGTTTGCAGTGGGTCGGGGACAATGCTTCCGCAGACCGCGATTTGGAATGGGGTGCTCATGGGGACAGAACTCCAGTATAAACGTGGGGCGGACGCGGGTGTCTGGCCCCTAATGGGTCCGGCGCGACGAGTACTTGTTCAGGGCGGCCAGCAGTTTCTCCGCCATGGCGGGGAGCTTGGCGCCACTGCCGAGGATCTGCTTGCTCTCCCACCGCTGGCCATACATGGCCTGGTTCTCGTCGATGTCGTTGCGCAGCGTGGCGCCGTCCAGCGAGATGCCGACGAAGGCGCCGCGCGAACGGGACCAGGAGAGAATCTCGGCGTTCATCAGGGCGTCCGTCTGGGCAGTGGCGTTGCGGCCCACGGGACCGGCGGCAGCCGTGGCATCCGCCCCGATGGTGAACTTGCTGGTGGTGAGATGCTTCATCCCACCCTCGTTCATGATCAGCAGGACTACATCCGTCGAGGAGATGCCGATCTGGAAGCCGACGCTGCCGCCTTCAATGCGAATGGCGGCCGGCGGTCCCCAACCCGGTTGGCTGGGATTGCGGCAAATAGAGAAGCCGCGCCCGTACTTCCCGCCGAAGCCGAAGGCAGCCTTCTTTAAACCAGGCACCAGCACGATGCAGTAGGACTTATCCAGCAGGTCCTGGGGAATCGATTTGTCCGGGGCCCCCATGATCTCGGAAAACAGGCTGGCCGCATCGTCCAGCCTCTCGGCCGTCTTACTCTTTTCGTCCTTGGCGGCCAGCGGCGCGCATCCCAGCGCGAGTGCGAGTGTGAGTGTAATCAAGCGCATAAGAATATGGTAGCGTGGCTGGCTCCTACCTCGTAAAGATGGTGGCGTCCACGTTCATGCCGGGGCGCAGGATCAGGTCTCCGGGACTGTCGACGAGAATCTTCACGGGGATCCGCTGCACGACTTTGACGAAATTCCCGGTGGCGTTTTCGGGCGGCAGCAGGCTGAGACGAGAGCCGGTGGCGCCGGCGATGGAATCCACGTGACCAGTCACGCTTTGGCCATACATATCCACTTTGATTTCGGCTCTCTGGCCGGGGCGCACATCAGCGAGCTGAGTCTCCTTGAAATTGGCGGTCACCCAAATGTCGTGCAGCGGGATGATGGTCATGAGTCCCTGGCCCGGTTGAACGATCTGGCCGATCTCGACGCTCTTGTGGGTGACCACGCCCGCCATGGGCGCGACGATGGTGGTGTAGCCGAGTTGGAGTTGGGCAGCCTCGAGGTTGGCGCGCGCCGCCTCGACGGCGGCGGCGGCAGTGCCGGCGTCGGCAGTGCGGATGTCGACCTGCTTGCGGTTGGCAACCGAAGTGGCCACCAGGGAGCGGGCCTGGCTGATGCGCGATTGAGCGGCGTCCACGGCGGCCTGGCGGATGGCGGCATCCTGTTGGGCGGAAGCCAGCTTTTCCCGGGAGGCCTGCAATTCACTCTCGGCAACGCGGGCCGCGGCGACGTAGGCGTCGTACTGTAGCTGGGAGATCTCGGCCTTGTCGACCAGGGGTTTCATGCGGGCGAGATCGGCCTGGGCGCGGTCGTTGGCGGCCTGGCGGGTGCGCACGTTGGCCTGGGCAAAGGCGAGGTCGGACCCGGAAGATTGTTGTTGACCGAGGCGCGCGCGCTCGAATTCGGCCTGGGCGTCGGCCAACTGCGCGGAGGCGCTGGATTCGCCCGACTGGGTGGTCTCATTGGTCCAGGGCACCACCACGCGCGCGGAGCGCAACTGGCTTTCGGCCTGCATGAGGGCGGCCTTGGCCATATCCACGCGGGCCTGAAAATCGCGGGGATCGATGCGCACCAGGACCTGGCCGGCGTTGACGGGCTGGTTGTCGTTGACCAGCACTTCCAGCACATTGCCGGCGATCTTGGGGGCGATGGCGGTGATGTGGCCATCCACCTGGGCGTCGTCGGAAGACACCTGATAGCGAAAATGCAGGTAGCCCCAGAGGGCCGCGGCGGCGATCGCCAGCAGCACCACGAACAAGGCGAACTTGACCCGCCAGGCTTTCCGCGGCGCGGGCACGGAATCGGGGGCGAGTTCCGGCTGGGGCAAATCTTCTAGCACGTTTGGCATGTGGTCCTTACCCTTCCATTATTTCCATTTTCCAACAGAACCGGCATGTCACTCCACCACCAGGGGAGCGCGCGCCGGTTTCATCTTCTTCATGAGGAACATCAGCGGGACGATCAGCAGAAACAACATGGCCATTACCCAGAACGCATCGGCAAAGGCCAGCATGTTCGACTGCCTCAGCATGCTTCCGTAGAGCAGACCCTGGGCCTGTGCGGCAGCGTCCGGAAGAGTCGCGCCATGGGCGTGCAGCAGTTGAGTGGCGCCGGCCAGGGAGTTGCGGTAAACGGAGTCGTAAGGCGTCAGGTGCGAAACCAGCGTCTGCTGGTGAAACTGCGCGCGCCGCGCCAGCAGGGTGGTGACGGTGGCGATGCCGGCGCTGCCGCCCACATTGCGCGCCAGGTTGAACAAGCCGGTGGCATAGCTGGTCCGCTCCTTGGGGATAAACGCGAATGCCACGACGCTGATGGGCACAAACAGAAACGCCAGGCCGAAGCTCTGCAGGATGCGGCTCCACAGAGCCGTGCGGTAGTCGATTTCCAGGTTAAACCCGGCCATGACGAACAACCCCAGCACGGACGCCAGGACCCCGAACACCACCAGCCAGCGCGCCTGGAACCGGCGCAGCAGAAGGCCCACAATGGGCAGGCAGATGACAACTATAATGCCGCCCGGCGAAAGCACCAGCCCGCTGAGCAAGGCGGTATACCCGAGCAGGGTCTGCAAAAACAGCGGCAGCAGGGCGGTGCTGCCGTAAAGGACGAATCCCAGCACCAGCATCGACACCGTGGAGAGCATGAAGTTACGCTCTTTGAGTATGCGGAAGTCGATCACGGGATGTTTCTGCCGCAACTCCCAAACCACCACCGCAATCAGGCTGACCACCATAATGGCGGCAAACGTCACGATGAAGTGGGATGAGAACCAGTCCTCGCGCTGGCCTTCATCGAGCACCACCTCGAGCGATCCGAGGCCAGTGGCCAGCAGTCCCAGGCCCATGTAGTCGATCTTGAGACCATCGCGGAAGGACCGGCGCACCAGGTACGCCGGGTCGAAAACCAGCGCCGAGGTGAGCAGCAGCGCCACAATCCCGATGGGGATGTTGATGAAGAAGATCCAGCGCCAACTGTAGTTGTCCGTGATCCAACCGCCGAGCGTGGGGCCGATGACCGGCGCCACCACCACTCCCATGCCGAAAATCGCCATGGCCATGCCCTGTTTTTCGCGCGGGAAGCTTTCGAGCAGGATGGCCTGCGAGACGGGTTGCAGAGCGCCGCCGCCCAGCCCCTGCAAGACGCGGAAGACGATCAACAGGGGCAAGGAAGGCGCCAGGCCGCACAGGAAAGAGCTCAAGGTGAACACCACCACGCAGATCATGAAGAACCGTTTGCGTCCGAACAGCATGGAAAACCAGCCGCCCATGGGCAGAATGATGGCGTTCGAAACCAGATAGGAGGTCAGCACCCAGGTGGATTCGTCGATGCCCGCCGAAAGATTGCCGGCGATATTGGGCAGCGACACGTTGACGACCGTCGTATCGAGCACCTCCATGAAGGTCGCCAGCATGACGGTCATGGCGACGATCCAGGGGTTGACGTAGGGAACTGGACTCCTACTTGGCGTACACGGCCTCCATCTGGCCCACGGAGTGGGCCAGGTCGGCACGGGACTGGTTATAGCGATAGAGGGCGGCAATCTGGTTGTCGCTGGCGCGGGCCAGCTCGTCCTGGGCGGTAATGACTTCGATGTTGTTGGCCACGCCGGCCTGGAAGCGGTCGCGCGCCTGTCCGACCTCCTGTTGGGCGAGGTCGACGCCCAGGTTGGCGACATTCACTTCCGTGCGCGCGGACTGGAGTTGGGCGAGGGCGGTTTTGACCTCGAGGGCAATGCGGTTGCGGAGTTCCTGTTCCTGCTGGCGAAGCTGGCGGATGGCGAGATCGGCCTTGGCGCGCTGGGCCTGAATCTGTCCCCCCGTAAACAGCGGAACGTCGATGGTGCCCTGGTATATGTAAACCGGAATGGCACTGGCGGGCGTGAGCCCCTGCTCAGTCCAAATGCCGTTGAGGGAGAACTTGGGGAGGCGGGCCGCGTCGGCGGTTTTGAGGTCAACCGTGGCGCGTTGTTCGCGGGTGAGGACGTCGCGCAATTCGGGACGCGAGGCATAGGCGCGATCGAGGGTCTGGTCGGCCGAAACCTCCGGGGTGTCGAAGAAGCTCACCTGGTCGGCGAGTTCGATTTTCCGGTTGGGCTCGACGTTGAGCAGGCGCGCGAGGCCGTAAAGGGAAGTTTCGAGTTGGGTGCGGGCGACGATCGACCTTTGCTTTTCGTTCTGGAGCTGCACGTTGGAGCGGAGGGTGTCGATGCCGGTGCCGACGCCGTTCTTTTGCAGGTCGGCGGCCTGGTCGTAGAGCGCCTGCGCCAAGTCCACACGGGACTGGGCGGCCTGGACGTCGGCCGCGGCCCGCTGACTGCCGAGGTATTGCGAAACCACCAGCAGAACACTTTCTTCGCGCACGCCGACTTCCTGCGCGCGGACGGAATCCACGCCAAGCCGGCTGGAACGGTAGCGGCGCCACAGGGTGAGGTCGAAGACCGGGGCAGTGACGCCGACGCCCGCCTGGACCACATAAAAAGGCCCCACGTGCTGGGCGAAGCCGGGGAAGCTCATTCCGATGGAGGCCGCCAGGTTGAGGCGGTTGACGGTTTCGGACGCCCGGGCGCCCACCTGCGGCAGAAGCGCGGCGCGGGCGAGGAGGCGATCCTGCTCGCTTTGCGAGACACCCAGGTTGGCGAGAATCACCTGGGGATTCTGCTTCAACGCGAGGTTGACGGCATCCTTCAGGGTGAGTTTCACGGGGGCGGATTCCTGGGCGAAGACGGCGGAGAGAGCAAGCAGGAACAGAATGCTCAGGTTGGTCGATATCTTGGGCATGGTATCTCATTGTAATGGATGCATGTTGCGGTCCAAACATTGGCCGATTGCCAATCGGCCGCAGGCTACCAGCCTGCCCCACAATGGCGCCGAAATGCGGGCGCACCGGCCCAAATACCGGCGCTAAAACGACTTGGGGTCGATGCCCAGCTTGCGCATTTTGGCTTGCAGGGTGGTTCGCTTCATTCCGAGCCTGGCGGCGGCTCCGTGCTCGCCGCCCACGCGGCCGGCGGAATCGCGAAGCGCGCGGCGGATGGCTTCGCGTTCGGCGGCTTCGAGGGTGACGGCGCCGGGAGCCGTTCCACCGCGCTTCAGCTCCCGCACGGGCGCTTGCAGCACCGGACCGGGCGAGAGAATCACGGCGCGCTCGATGAAATTCTGCAATTCGCGGATATTGCCCGGCCAGTGATAGCGGGTGAGCGCCTGCATGGACGCGGCCGGTATGGTCTCAATCCGGCGGTTCATGCGGCGCGCGTACTGCTGGACGAAATAGCGCACCAGGAGGGGAATGTCGCCGGGCCGGTCGCGCAGCGGGGGCACGGTAATGGGGAACACGTTGAGGCGGTAGTAGAGATCGGCGCGGAAGAGGCGCTGTTCAACCATGGCGGCGAGGTCGCGGTTGGTGGCGGCCACCAGGCGCGCGTCGGTGCGGATGGTACGGGAGCTGCCCAGCCGCTCGAATTCCCGCTCCTGCAAAACGCGCAGCAGCTTGGTTTGCAATTCGAGCGGGATCTCGCCCACCTCGTCCAGAAACATGGTGCCGCGGTGGGCCAACTCGAAACGTCCGATGCGCTGCGCGATGGCGCCGGTGAAGGCGCCCTTCTCATGCCCGAACATTTCGCTTTCCAGCAGGCCGGTGGGGATGGCGGCGCAATTCAGGTTCACGAATGTGGCCTGGCGCCGCGAGCTGAGGTCGTGGATGGCGCGCGCCACGAGCTCCTTGCCGGAGCCGGTTTCGCCGAAGATGAGGACTGTGGAATCGGTGGGCGCAACCGTCTCGACCTGCTTGAGGACGGCTTTCAGTGCGCGGCTCTGGCCGACGATCTCCTCGAATCGGTTATCGGTGCGGATCTCGTCTTCCAGGTAGACTTTCTCCTCCGCCAGCCGGTCATTCAACTCCTCAATGCGCTGGTAGGAGAGAGCGTTGTCGAGAGCGATGGCAATCTGCCCGGCCACCTGGGAGTAGAATTGCAGGTCTCCGGGGGCAAAGAAGCTCTCCTGGCGCGAACCCAGGTTGAGAGTTCCCAGGGCCTCGCCGCGCGAGATGAGAGGTGTGCAACAGAGGGATTTCAGCCCTTCGCGCTCAAGAATCTCGCCGGTGGCCTGGGAGATGGCGCGGGCTTCCTCGATGCTGGCGAGGCGGCCTTCGCGGGTGCGAAACACGTGGCCTGGCAGGGAGTCGTCGAGCGGAACCACGGCATGTTCCCGAATGGCGCCCGATCCATCCGGGAAGTCGAGCATTTGCAGGCGCAAAGCGCCAATTTCGGGATCGTGGATCAGCAGGCTGGCGTAATCCAACCCGAAGGTGCGGCGCAATGACGCAGAGATGACCTGGAAAAGCTGCTTGCTGGAGAGGCAGCCGACCACGGCGTTATTGACTTCGAGCAGCGTCCGCAGGCGGTCCCGCTCGCGCGCCAGTTGCTCTTCGTAAGCTTGAGCGGCCTCGTGATTCAGGGCGTTATCCACAGCCACGGCCACCTGGCGGGCCACGTGCTGCATGAATTCGATGTCTTCCGCCGAGTAGGCGTTTTTGCGGAGGGAGCCGAATTGGAGGCCACCCAGGTCCCGCTGGGCAGTGAATAACGGAAGAACGCAGTAGGACTGGACGCCGTTGACCTGAAACACTTCCCGGAGGATAGGAAACCGCCGTTCATCGGCGCCATCGGCGACGTAGTACGGTTGCCGGGTGTGGAGCACGAGGCCGGTGGGGACTTCGCCGGACGGGAGGGATTCGGGGGTGGGTCCCACTACCGGCTGCCCGGTTTCGAGGATGTGCAGACGAACCACGCCCTGCCTGGCGTCCAGCAGCGACAGGCTGATGAAATCGAACGATACCAGGCGGTTCAGGAAGCGGCTGAGATCGGCAAACAGGGTCGAAAGTTGGCGGTGTGCCGCAATGGACTCGGCCACCTCGAGCAAGGCCTCATAGCGAGCGCGGGTCGCGTCGGGCGGTGTCGGGGCTGGCGAAGGCATGGGAGCGTCGGGCCGGCTTTTCTTCAACCGTAACACAACACGGCTGGCCCGAGATTTCCTGAACCAGCGCCTGAATCAGCGGCGTGACCGCCACCAGGCGCACCCCTTGCCGGTACATCTCCGCCAGCAGAGACTGGCCTTCCGGGTCGACGAAATCCACTTCGCGCAGATCCACGATGGTGTTCCTGCCCTGGGTGGTGGAGGCCGCGGTCCGCCAGCACTGGTGCAATTCCCCCACCCACAAGCCCGCCAGCTTGCCTTCCAGCTTGAGGCGAAGTTCTTCGGCGCTGTCGTGGAGCGTGATTTTCAACATGGGAAGCCCACCGGAGTATCAGGCACGATGGATGCCAGAACGCAGAAGACGCAGAAGTAAGGGGATAGATCCGGCGGCAGGCTGAAAGGAGCCGCGGATGTGCCCAAATACCGGCAGTAAGAGCCCGTCAGAAACAGGGTAATCCGTGGAAACGCTCCCTAACGGTCGCGGCTCGGAATGGGGCTCAGAAGCAGATTCCCTGAATGACCCCTACAAAAATCAGAATTTCAGACGATCTAGACAGAGTAGGACCGTACAGTCATATGCGCGGCTTTCTGTTGGCTCTAGCGATTGTCATAGGCACACCTGCCTGGGGGCTAGATCCCCAGGTGGCGATTACCCAATACGGACATGAAGTGTGGACCACCGCGGACGGACTGCCCCACAACTCCGTCCGCGCGATCGTGCAGACACGGGACGGGCACCTTTGGGTGGCCACCTCGGATGGCGGGGCGCGATTCGCCGGGGTTGGCTTTACCGTGTTCACTCCGGCAAACGCGCCGGAAGGGTTTGACCGCGAGTGGGTGGACGCCGGCGCGCGGCGCGTGGCGTACTATACCAATCTGCCTCCCGGCCCTTACCGCTTCCGTGTAGCCGCGTCCAATGGCGATGGCATCTGGAACGATTCGGGAGCCTCCTTTGCCTTTGAATTGTGGCCGCGGTCTTACCAGGCCATCTGGTTCTACCTGTTGTGCGCCGCGACCATAGTCTTGGCCGGCACGGGCGGGCATTATTGGCAGGTGCGCGGATTGCGCCGGCACGAGAAGGCGCTGGCCGAACGGGTGGAGGAGCGCACGGCGGCGCTACGCATGGAAGTCGAGGAGCGCAAGCGCGCCGAGGAGTCCGCCGAAGACGCCAAGCAGGCGGGCGAAACGGCGAATGGCTTTTTGCGAACCTTGATCGAGAGCTTGCCGGACCTCATCTACGCGAAGGACGACCAGGGACGGTTTCTTCTGGCGAACAGCGCGGTGTCGAAAATGATGGGCGCCCCAGCCGCGAGCGATCTTCTGGGGAAGACCGACTTCGACTTCTACCCAAAGGAACTGGCCGCGAAATACCACGCCGACGAACAGCGGATCTTTCAGACCGGGGAGGCGCTGGTCGACCTCGAGGAGCCCAGCGTCGACCCTGAAGGCCGCCCGCGATGGCTGCTCACGAGCAAGGTGCCTTACCGTGACGGGCCGGGCAAGATCATCGGGCTGGTGGGATTGGGCCGCGACATCACGGAGCGCAAGCGGGTGGCGGAGCAACTGGAGGAAGCCAAAGAGGCGGCCGAAGCCGCCAGCCGCTCCAAGGGCGAGTTTCTGGCCAACATGAGCCACGAGATTCGTACCCCCATGAACGGCGTCATCGGCATGACGGGTCTGCTGCTCGACACCAACCTCACTGCCGAGCAACGCGAATACACCGAGATAGTCCGCACGTCCGGTGAAGCCCTGCTCACGGTCATCAACGACATCCTGGATTTCTCCAAAATCGAGGCGGGCAAGCTGGCCATCGAACTTACTCCCTTCGACCTCCGGATGGCGATTGAAGAAGTCCACGAGATGCTGGCTCCCAAGGCCGAGGAGCGCAAGCTCGATCTGGTTCTGCAATATGCCGCGGATGTCCCCCGCCACTTCATTGGCGATGCCGGCAGAATCCGCCAGGTGGTCACGAACCTCGTTGGCAATGCCGTCAAGTTCTCTTCCGACGGCTGCGTGCTGATCACCGTCGAGTGCCAGGGCCAGGACGCCCAACAGGCCCGCATGCGCGTCTCCGTCCAGGACAACGGCCCCGGCATTCC
>PLMF01000247.1:0-1988 GCA_003142355.1 Bryobacterales bacterium | reverse complement strand
CTCCCGTTGACCCTGGATGCCCAGCCCCACGCGGCGCCCGTTCCGGTGACCGAGCTGAAAGACTTGCGCGTGCTCATCGTGGACGACAACCGAGTAAACCGGCGAGTGCTGCATGAACAGATCACAAGCTGGGGCATGCGCAACGAAAGCTTCAACTCCGGCGAGGAGGCTCTGGAGGGTCTGCGTGCGGCCCGGCAATACGGCGACCCCTACCATTTCGCCATTCTCGACTATCAAATGCCGGGCATGGACGGAGCCACGCTGGCCAGGGCGATCAAATCGGACCCGGCCATTCGGGACACCGTGCTGGTGATGCTGACCTCGGTTGGATGCTGGGACACCGTGAGACACACGGAGAGCGCCAGTCTCGATGCCTGCCTGTCCAAGCCGGTGCGCCAATCGCAACTGTTGAACACGCTCGCCACCGCCTGGTCCATGAAACAGCAGGTGGCGCTGGCCGCCCCCGCCAAGCCCGCCAGCCGGATGGAGGAGATGAAGTCCGCGTTGGCCGGAAGGTCGGCGGGCTGGCCGATTCGAGTGCTGGTGGCGGAGGACAATGCGGTCAACCAGAAGGTCGCCATACGGATGCTGGAGAGACTGGGGCTGCGGGCGGACGTGGCGGCCAACGGCCGCGAGGCGGTGAGCATGTTCGAACTGCTGCCCTACGATCTGGTTTTCATGGACTGCCAAATGCCCGAAATGGACGGGTACGAGGCCACCCACGAGATCCGGCGCCGGGAAGGGCCAGACCGGCACGTCGCCATCATTGCCATGACAGCCGACGCCATGGCGGGCAGTCGGGAGCAATGCCTCGCGGCGGGCATGGACGACTTTGTAGGCAAGCCGGTGGCCATGGAAGCTTTGTTTGAGGCCCTTCAGAGATGGGCGCCCGCGAAAGAACCCGTGCCGGCNNATACCGCCGGGAGCAGCCGACGCGGCTCGCCTTTCCGGAACGGCAATGAGCTAGCTGAGGGTCGTATGGTCATCCCAGAAGAGCGCAGAGGTCGGGTTAGATTCCGGGAATCTCTCGGCAAACGGCTGATCGGCAATGCCGCAACGCGCAGGTGGATGCTACTCCTGTCGTCCGCGATACTGGTCGGTTGCGGCTGGATTTACTTCCACTACAGCACCGCCCGCCCGGCGGCACGAACCTACCGCATGGGTTTTCAAGATTCTCCTCCGCACCAGTTCGTCGATACCCAGGGGCGGCCGTACGGTTCGGCCATAGACCTCACTCGTGAGGCTGCGCGCCGCGCCGGTGTAAAGCTGGACTGGGTGCATGTTCCCGAGGGTCCGGATCGCGCCCTTTCCGNNTGGCCGGTCGTGAACCAGTTGCCGGAACGCAGCCGTTTTCACTTCACCGAGCCGTACGCACAAGTAACTTACTGGCTGGTAACAAAGGGTCAAGAACTAGTGCCCGGTCGAGATACGGTCGCCGGACGCGTGGTGGGCATCACGGAGGGACTTGCCAAGAAGATGGCTGAGAGGCACCTGCCTCAGGCAAGGTTGCAGGTTTTTGCGACAATCCCCACTTTGATGGAGGGTGTTTGCGGCGGGACAGTGTTTGCCGCGGTGATCGCTGAGAGTGCGACTCATGCTTCGCTATTCCACAAGCCCGAAGGTTGCGAGTTGCGGATGTCGGCGATTCCCGGGGCCAGATTGTGGTCTGGCATCGCTTCTTCACCTAAGCATCCAGACGCGGCGCGTGCGGCCGACTTGTTGCGCAGCGAGATCGGAACCATGGTCCAGGACGGCACTTTTTCGACGATCTCGTTGAAGTGGTTCGGGTACCCAACGAGTGAAGCGGCGATGGTCGAGAGTCTAACGTCGGCCCACAGGGAGGCACAGGAGCGCACTGTCGAGTTGGCGGTCTTGACCTGCGCGGTCATCTTGTTGCTGTGGATGGCGATGCGGCTACACAGTGCGCGTCGAGCTGCCGAGCAGGCCACCAGGGCGAAGTCGGACTTTCTGGCCAACATGAGCCACGA
>PLMF01000324.1 GCA_003142355.1 Bryobacterales bacterium | reverse complement strand
CCGATGAGGTGCTCCTGGATGATTCGCTCCAACGCCTCGGGCGACGCCGAGTGGTACCAGACGCCCTCGGGATAGACCACCGCAATGGGCCCTTGCTCGCAGATGCGCAGGCAGTTGGCCTTGGTGCGGTAGACGCGGTCCAGCAACCTCAGTTCCGCCAGCCGCCGCTTCAAATAGTCCCACGACTCCAGCCCGGCCTCCCTGGAGCAGCACTTCGGGTTGGTCTGGTCGCAACACAGAAAGATGTGCCGCCGGATGTTCGGGATGCCCAGGCCCGCGGCAATCTGCGTCAATCGTTCGATGTCCGGCAAAGCGTTACTCCACCATGAACTCTCAGTACTTCAGATAGACGGTCTTATAGTCGCTGTAGAACTCCAACGCCGCCGGCCCCTGCTCTTTCGGACCGAAGCTGGAATCTTTCGTGCCGCCGAAGGGAAGCTGGTACTCCACACCCGCGCTCGGCAGGTTGACCGTCAGCAAGCCGGCTTCGGCGCGGTCGATGAACTCGAAAACGCGCGCCAGGCTGGTGGTCTGAATGGAGGAAGAGAGGCCGAACGGAATGTTGTTGGCAATCCGCATGGCGTCCTCGAAATCCTGGGCGCGCATGACCGCCAGCACCGGTCCGAAGATCTCCTCGCGCGCGATGATGTGCTCTTCCTTCACGTCCGCGAAAACCGTGGGCTCGACAAAATACCCTTTCGCCAGGGCGCCATCCGTCAGCCGGCGCCCGCCGCACTTCGGCTCCCCCGATTCCTGGCGCCCGGTTTCGATGTAGCCGAGCACGGTCTCCATCTGCGCCTGGTCCACGCAGGGGCCGATCTCGGTGCCAGGCTCCATACCGTCGCCGACCTTCAGTTTCCGGGTTCGCTCCAGTACCGCGGCCATAAACCTTTCGTAGATGGCGTCTTCGACGATGGCGCGGCTGGTGGCGGTGCACTTCTGCCCGGTGGAAAAGAACGCCGCGTTGACCACGTTTTCCACGGCGGAGTTGAAATCCGCGTCCGCCAGGACGATGGTCGGGTTCTTGCCGCCCATTTCGAGCTGGATGCGCAACCGCCGCTTCGAGGCCTCCATGTGCAGCCAGTTGCCGGTCTGGCAGGACCCGGTGAACGACACCGCCTTGAGCGGCGCGGCGTTCACCAACGCGCGCCCCAGCTCGCCGCCCGGGCCCGCCACGAAATTGACTGCGCCCTTGGGTATCTCCGCTTCGTGCAGGGCCTCGACCAGGCGCCACGCGCTCAGCGGAGCCGCCGACGCCGGTTTCAGCACCACCGTGTTGCCGCAGATCAGGGCTGGTGCCAGCTTCCACGCCGGAATCGCGCTGGGAAAATTCCACGGCGTGATGAGCCCCACCACCCCCACCGGCTTGCGCAGCGCGAACATGTGGACGCGATCGCGCTCCGAGGGAACCAGCATGCCCGGCAGGCGCGAGCCCTCGCCCGCGAAGTAGCGAATAATATTGATCGACCGGCGCACTTCGCCCTTCGCTTCGGGCAGTGTCTTGCCCTCTTCGCGCGTCATTTCGGCGGAGATCTCCTCGAACTTCCGGTCGAGAATCTCCGCCGCGCGATACAGAATGTTGCCGCGCGCCGGCGCGCTCATTCCGGACCATCCAGGCAGTGCCGCGGCCGCCGCGGCAGCCGCGTCTTCCACGTCCTGCCCCGTGCCCCTCACGAAACTGCCGACGACTTCCTCCGTGTTGGCGGGGTTGCGGTCTTCGAACACCGCCGCCCGCCTGACCCATTCGCCGCCGATATAGTTGGCAAAGACTTCAGGCATAGAACTTCGCCGAGGTCAGAACTGCACTTTCGGCGCCGTCCGTGCCCCTGGCTCGGTCTTGAAATATGCGTCATTACGAGTGAATCCGGCTATGGACGCCACAATGTTGTTGGGGAACAGCTCGATCGACGTGTTATACCGCTGCAGCACCTCGTTGTATTTCCGGCGCTCGACGGCGATGCGGTTCTCCGTCCCCGCAATCTCGTCCTGCAACCGCAGGAAGTTCTCGTTGGAGCGCAACTGCGGATAATTCTCCGCGATCACCAGCAGCCGCGAGAGCGCGCCGGAGAGCTGGTCGTTGGCCTGGATCTTCTCCTGGGGCGTGCGGCCGCCGATCAGGGCCGCGCGGGCGTCGGCGATGTCCTTGAAGACCTCCGTCTCATGCTTGGCGAACCCCTTCACGGTCTCCACCAGGTTGGGAATGAGGTCGGCGCGCCGCTGCAACACCACCTCGACATCCGCCCATGCCGCGTCCATGCCGTTGCGCTGGGTCACCAGGTCGTTGCGCACGCTATAGTATTGGCTCACGGCCGCCAGGGCCGCCACCACAACCACCACCAGAACGACGATCAGAGCGGTTTTCACGTGTTGTCTCCTATTTCTCGAGCCGGTCCACGGCGTCGATGACCACCGATATCCCTTGCATATACGCGGCCAGCAGAGCGACCGGTTCCACGTCGCGCGGCTTGAGGCGCTCCTCCCGAATGTCGAGCAGCTTCTGGAACGGAGCGGGGTCGACCCCGAAATGTTCCCGCGCCCGCTCGATGACCTCGCGCTTCCTGGCGGGCGCCTCCACCCCGTGCAAAACCAGGGCGTGCCGGAATAACACGCAGAAGGTGGAAATGGAATCGAGCATCAGCCGGCGCAGCAGGTTGGAATCGGAGAGCACGCCCGAAGCCTTCTGGCGCAGGCGCAGCAACTTGGCCCGCAGATCGTGCTCCACCTGCGCGCGGTAGAACGAATGGTCCACCACCAGCGGCGTAATCAAGTCCTTGCCGAGCAGCAGCCGATGGTGCCGCTTCATGTCGTTGAACTCGATGGCGAAGCAGTCGGTGGAAGTGGCCAATTCGTGCTCGGTGAGCAGAAGCGGCGAGGGGTTGCCCTTCTCGCGCCACCAGCGGAAGATGTCCTCGCTGGCGCCCAGCTCGCGCGGCGTAATCTCGCTGAGGACGCAGAGAATATTGAGATCGGAGAACTTGGCCTGGTGGTCGCCGGCGGCCGCCGAGCCGTAGAGCACCACCGAGACCAGACGGTCGCCGTGGGCCTTCTGCAATTTCTCCACCAGTTGGTTCAGCACCTTGTCCATGAGATGGTCCTCACCAGTTGCTGGAAGCGCCGCCTCCACCGGAGTCGCCGCCGCCAAATCCCCCGAATCCGCCGCCGGAATCGAAGCCGCCGAATCCGCCGCCGCCGCGGCCACCCCCCATTGAGCCGCCCATCACGTTGCCGAGAATCAGCCACGGCAGGATTCCGAGGCCCCCGCCTCCGCCACGGCGGCCCCCGCGCGTCAGCAACAGCAGCAGGAAGAAGACGCCGCCAATCAGCACCGGCCAGGGGAACGAATCGGAAACTACCGGCCGCGTGCGCCGCGGCAGGCGCGCCGCCAGTTCCACGTTCTTGGCCTTGGCGATGGCGTCCCCCATGGTCTGGGCCGCCGCCATCATGGCATCGCCGTAGTCCCCCTGGCGCAGCGCGGTCCGCATCTCGCGCAGGATGCTGCCCGTCAGGCCATCCGGCAGAATCGGCTCCAACCCGTACCCCACTTCGAGCCGGCTGCGGCGGTCGCCGATGGAGAGCAGCAGCAGGATGCCTTCATTCTTGCCCTTCTGGCCCACACCCCAGGCGCGGAAGATGGTATTGGCCACGTCTTCGATGGGTTCGCCCTCGAGAGACGCGATGGTGACCAGCGCCATTTGCGCACCCGTGGACTGCTCGACGACCCCGCAGTAAGCCTCCAACTGGGCCTTGCTGGCAGGGTCGATCACGCCCGCGAAATCGCTGACATACCCTTGCGGCTGGAGCGCCTTCCAGTCGACCGCCCTGCCGGCACAAGCGCACGAGCCCAGCAGGAGGCCCAGCCGCAACCATTTGCGCATGTTGAAGTTTCAGTGTACTACGGACCGGCACCAGCATCTGGATTTCGCCGCCGCGCCTTTGCTAGAATAGAGTTCCGTTGGGACGTCGTCTAACGGTAAGACTGCGGCCTCTGGAGCCGCGTATCGGGGTTCGAATCCCTGCGTCCCAGCCACCCTCCTTCCCCCTCCGCGCCGCCGATGGGGTTTGCCCGCCCCAGGTTTGATCTCCGGAACGCATTCCCTTTGTTTCCCCTCGCAGTTGCCAATATGAAATAAATAATATTCGATATTCAAACCAAAACATATGATATACAATTACTAATGGCCATAAGGCCCAGTCGGGAACCCTGGTCGAAAGGCTGGCAACCCGGCGGGGTTCCACGTAAGAAAGTTTGGCCCGGAGGCAATATGCCAGGTTTCGGTTCCAGGGCTCATTCGATTTTCCGGATTTCCATCGTTTTAGTGGTCTGCGTTCTAGCCGCCGTCGAGACAAGCTACGCCAACAGATGCCCCACAGGGGGGCTCCAGGCGACGTATCAGTTCGTTGGCCAGTGCACCGACTGTAGCGGGACAGGCGCCGGTGTGCTCACCGTGCGGAACTACACGTTGGGCGACACGCTGACCAGTTGCAATCTTGTCAGTTTCACGTACACATCGAACCTGACCAGCTTCACCATTACGCCTTCCGGCGAATACAATCTGAGCGGAACGCTACCGGCCTCGCTGCCCGCCACGGCAGCGGTTACGATTTATACTATCGGCGGTGGGGACTTACAGTTTGATTCGAGGCTCAATGGGGCTTGGTGCGCCGGCACTAGTTGTATAGGGGATCTCGGCACCAGTTCCACGTGGAGTCTCCCGAGCACCGTCCCTACGCTGAACACCACTGTCTTTAGCGCCCTCGGCCTGCTGCTGGCCGGCGCGGGCGCCCTACTGGTGCGGCGGCGAGCCCGGGGCAGCGCCGGGGCCTAGCCCAGGCGGGGTTCCACTAGGAAAGTTCGGCCCGGAGGCAATATGCCAAGTTTCGGTTCCAGGCATCATTCGATTTTCCGCATTTCCATCCTTCTGGTGGTCTGTGTTCTAGCCGCCGTCGAGATAAGCTCCGCAGGGACATGCACCCTCGCGGGGCCCCAGGCGACGTATCAGTTCGTTGGCCAGTGTACCGACTGTAGCGGGACGGGCATCGGTCTGCTCACCGTGCAGAACTACACGTTGGGCAACACGCTGACGAGCTGCAACTTCGTTAGCTTCACGTACGCATCGAACCTGACCAGCTTCACCATTACCGCGCCCGGCTCGTTCAGCCTGGGCGGAACGCTACCGGCCTCGCTGCCCTCCGCGGCGTTGGTTCGAGTGACGGGCACTGGCAGGAACAACTTTGAATCGACCACCGGCGGGTCTTGGTACGTCGGTCTGGCCGATCGCGGTACGGGCGGCACTTGGAGTCTGCCCAGCACCGCCGCCCCCACGCTGAGCATCGCTGCCTTGGGCGCCCTCGTCTTGCTGCTGGCCGGCGCGGGCGCCCTGCTGGTGCGGCGGCAAGCCAGGGGTAGCGCCGGGGCGTAGCCAGGCACCGGCCCGCCCTGTGCGAACCTGATGGTGTGAGCGATCGCCAACTGTCCGATCCGCTGCGGTTCCTTCTGCGCGCGCTGGTTTTGCTGGCGCTCATGCTGGCGCTGTGGTGGCTGGTCCTCCTCAATCCGCTGCTGGCCGGCTTGCGCCTTTCCGCGGAGCTGACGCTGCGGCTGCTGCCCGGCGGGAGCTCGGTCTCGCACGTCACCATCGGCCCCGACCGGAATTGGACTTTCCAGGTGCCTGCACCCGCGGCCGTGGTGAACCAGGAGAGAACGCAGCAGATGTTGGCGGCCTCGACTGGGGGTTCCGGACGCATCAAGATCCGCTCGATGAAGGTGGAAGGCGCCGGCAGATTCCCGGTCTTGTTTACAGTCTCGCTTCCGCTCTATTGGGCCATCCTGCTGGCCGCGCCGGGACGCCGGCTGCTGTTGCGCATGTCATGCGGAACGGCAGTGCTGGCGGCCTTCGCGCTCCTGTCCATCGCGGTTTACGCCATCCGGCTCGTGGGCGGATACTTTCACCTGGCGATGGAGGGCCTTCCCGGATTCCTGATGGACTCCGCCGCGTACCTGGCCACGGGTGTGGTGCCGTATTTTGGTCCGGTGCTGGTCGCACTATGGCTGAATGGGGAACTTCGCGGGCTGATCCTGACCGGCGAGGCTGCGCCGGCCGCGGCCGTCTCGGCAGTACCACGGCGCCGCGACAGGCGCTGACGCCATGGTATTCTGTCGGATCGATGGCACGTAAACCCAGCCCCAGCCAGACTTGGGCCGTGCAGGCGGGGGAGGCAAGCGCACCGCCGCGGCAGAACCGGATGCTCCGCTTCCTGGTGCTGTTCCCGATTTTCCTTGCGGTGGGGTTTTGTGGTTTGCTGATTCCGTTCCTGCATCCGGCGATCGCGGGCTTCACTCGCGGCCTGGTGGAGATCTCCGCGATAGTGATTCGCCTGTTCGGAGGCAGCGCGATCGCCCACCAGGTGGTCCTGCAGAGTCCTTCTAACGGCTTCGCCATGGAGGTGATCGACGGCTGCAACGGAGATGACGTCGTGGTCCTGTTGTGGGCGGCTATTCTGGCCTATCCGGCGTCCTGGAAGCAGAAGGGCAAGGGGCTCCTGGCCGGCACCGCGGCTATTTACGTCATCAACTTTCTGCGCATCATCAGCCTTTTCTACCTGGGCCAATATAACCGGCAGTGGTTCGAGTTCGCGCACCTCTATGTATGGGAGGGCGTGTTTGTGCTCCTCACGCTGACCATTTTCTGGATGTGGGTGCGGCTTATGGCGGCGCCGCGATTTGAGAAATCTAAACTGATAGCTTAGAATACTCATATGCGCTTCATTCCCCGCGTCATCCAGCCGGCGGTGCTGGAGGCGGGCCGCAGCTTCCCGGCCGTGGTGGTGACCGGGCCGCGCCGGGCCGGAAAGACTACCTTGTTGCGCGGGCTTTTCCCGCGCGCCGCCTATGTGCTCCTGGAGGATCCCGACATACAAGCCCGCGCGCGTTCCGACCCCAGGGCCCTGCTGGACGAACTCCGCCTCCCCGCGGTATTCGACGAGATCCAAAACGTGCCGGAATTGCTCCCCTACATCCGAACGCGGATCGATCGGGACCCTCGCAGAATGGGGCGATGGCTGTTCACGGGATCCCAGGAGGCGCCTCTGATGCGGGGTGTCACCGAGTCCATGGCTGGGCGCGCTGCCATCATGCAGTTGCTGCCGTTCAGCCTGGCTGAAACGCGCCGTGTCAGCCTCCTTCACGGCGGCTACCCGGAGGTGCTGGCGCGTCCGGCTGGACGCAGGCTGTGGTTCAGTTCTTACATCCAAACGTACCTGGAACGGGACGTCCGCGCCGTCACGAATGTTCGCGATCTAGCTACGTTTCGCCGCTTTCTCGCTCTGCTGGCCAGCCGGCACGGGCAGATCCTGAACAAGACCGATCTGGCCGCTCCGCTAGGCGTCTCCGTTCCGACGGTAGGCGATTGGCTTCACGTTCTGGAAATCACCGGCCAGGTCATCCTGGTCCCGCCCTACTTCGAGAACTTCGGTAAGCGCCTGATCAAGTCGCCCAAGGTGTACCTGGGGGACTCGGGATTGGCGTGCTACCTCTTGGGGATCGCGACTCAAGCCGAACTGGACCGGTCGCCGTTCCTCGGCGCCCTGTTCGAAGGACACGTGGCCGCGGAGATCCTGAAAAGCCAGGTCAACCAGGGCCGGCGGAAGGAACTTTACCACTTTCGCGATCAGCAGGGGCTCGAGGTCGACTTCCTCTTTCCCAGTGGCCATGGCGGTCTGTGGATGGTGGAGTGCAAAGCATTCAAGACCGTCCATCCGTTCATGGCCGGGCCGTTGGGGTCTTTGCGGCGCGCCATGGGCGACCGGGCGCCAGTCCGGTCGAGCGTGGTCCATCGCGAGTCTACAACGGCCCCGCCGACCCGGGCGCTGGCGCCGGCGGTCGAAGCGCTCGATGTGCGGGCATTCGTGGATGACCTGAACCGCGGGTCCGGCCGATCGCCGAAGGCCGCGCGGCGCCGCTAACCCGATTTGCGGCCGGCCTTCCAACGCGAGATTTCCGCTACGCCCCGGATGGCGGCATCGATATGCTCTTCCGTGTTGAAGGGACCGAGAGAGAACCGCACGGCCCCATGGATCTCAACCGTTCCCAGTTGGCCGTGCGCCAGCGGGGCGCAGTGCAGACCCGTGCGAGTGGCGATGTTGTGGTCCACGTCCAGCATGGTCCCCAGGTCCGCGGCTTCAAAGCCGTCGAGGTTCATGGTGATGGTGGGCAGGTGATTCGCCATGCTCTGGCAGCAGTACAGGCGCACGCCAGGGATGGAGCGCAAGCCATCCACTAGTTTGGCCGCAAGTTTCATCTCGCCGGCGTGAATATTCTCCAACCCGCAACTGTCCAGCCAGTCCTGCCCCGCCCAGAGCGCGGCCACCCCCACCATGTTCGGCGTGCCGTACTCCAGTCTCCATGGGTACTCTTCCAGGTGATAGGGATCGGCCGACCGTACTCCCGTTCCGCCGCTGCGAACCTGCCGGATTTCGACGTGCTTGCGGACCGACAGGCCTCCGAGGCCCATCGACCCCATCAGGCACTTGTGGCCGGTGAAGACCAGGACATCGATATTCATTTCCTGCATGTCGATGGGAATGGCGCCCGCGGTTTGAGCTGTGTCGACGAGGAATGTTACGCCCTTCTCCCGGCAAATGGCGCCAATTTCTTTGACGGGTTGAACGGTGCCCGTCACATTGGAGCCATGGTTCACCACGACCAGCGCGGTGTTGGGCCGGATCGCTTTGGCGATGTCGCCGGGGTCGACAAACCCGGCTCCGTCGAACGGAACGAAGGTTGCTTCGACGCCGCCATCGCGCACCAGGTGATGGATCGGGCGGATCACCGAATTGTGCTCCAGGTTGGTGGTAATCACGTGGTCGCCGGGCGCGAGCAAGCCGGGAATCGCCAGGTTCAGCGCATCCGTGGCGTTGTAGCCGAAGCATAGGCGCTGGGGCGCGTCTTCATCGCCGCCGA
>PLMF01000374.1 GCA_003142355.1 Bryobacterales bacterium | reverse complement strand
GAGTGGATCGAGAAGCTCGATATCCCAGTCAAGATCACGGCTGGCGCGATCAACAATTATGTTTACCGGCTGAAGTACGGCCGGGCCGAAACCGTGGCCATGGCCATCATGGCACTATATACCGGCAACGTCTCGGCGCTGATGAATTTGGCCGCAATGAGTAGTGGTATGGGCATGGGCGGTGCCATGGGCATCGGCGGCGGCATGGGCATGGGTTACGGTGGTGGCATGGGCTATGGCGGCGGCATGGGCTACGGCGGCATGGGCGGCGGCGGCATGGCCGGTGGCGGCATGGCCGGTGGCGGATACGGCTCCATGGGTGGCGCATTCGGAGGCGGCGGCTATGCAACCCCCATGGGCTCAACCGCGGCGAATTTCAACCAAGGGATGGGTTACCCGGCCTCGACGGCGGGGGNNGGCGCCAGCGCCAACCCGGCTGCGGCGGCAGGGACCAACACCGACCTCACCGGCAGCTACCTGGGAAGTAATCAGGGAGGGGCGCCGGGAGCCCGAATTCCGCACGTCATACCCAATCCTTTCGATAACACCCTGCTGATTCAAGGCACGCCACAAGAGTACGAGCAGATCAACTCCCTGCTGCGGCAGCTCGACGTGCCGCCCCGCCAGGTTCTCATCGACGCCAAGATATACGAGGTGGACCTGAGCGGCGCGTTCTCGGCCGGCGTCAGTTCGTACTTGCAGCAGAAGGACACGGGGGGTACGATCTCTCGCGTGCTGAATGCGACCGCCGGCTCAGGCGGCTTGGGCCTCTCCGTGGGTGCGCTGGTCCTGAAGAGCCACGAGTTGCTGGGCGTGCTGCAAACCAGCGAGGTCACCCAGAACGCGCGCGTCATATCGGCTCCCAGCATCATCGCCACCGACAGCATTCCGGCCACCATGAACGTGGGTCAGTCCGTCCCCATGCTCACCTCGCAGGCGGTTGTCGGCGGCGTCACTGCGGGTGGCTCAAGTCCGTTCGCGAGTACGGTGAGCAACGTCAGCACAGGCGTGACGCTTTCCATCACCGCGCGGGTGAATTCGAGCGGCGTGGTCACGATGATCATCAACCAGCAGGTGAGCTCGCCGATATCGCCTTCTTCGGGCAGCGGAATTCAATCGCCCTCCTTCTCGAACCGGTCTTTCAGCACACAGCTCACGGTGCAGGACGGCGATACGGTAGCCATCGGCGGCTTCATACAGGAAACCTCCGGAATTACCTCCAGCGGCGTGCCCTTGCTGCACCGCATTCCCATACTGGGAGCCGCATTCGGCTCGAAAAGCATCAGCAAAGCGCGAACCGAGTTGATCGTCTTCCTGACGCCGCGCGTCATCTACGACACCAACCAAATTTCGGACGCCACCGACGAGATCAAGAGCAGCCTCAAACACATTCAGAAGCTCGACCGGGAGCAGTAGAAAAGGGGACAGACGCATTCAATTAAATGCGTCTGTCCCCTTTTCCCTCGATCAATTCGCGCAGTTGGCGTTCATCCAGGACGGCGACGCCGAGTTCCCGCGCCTTGGCGAGCTTGGAACCAGGATCTTCGCCGGCCACGAGGTAGCTGGTCTTCCCGCTCACCGAGCCGCTCACTTTTCCGCCCGCGGCCTCGATCAGCCGCTTGGCCTCGTCGCGGTTCAGTTGGGGAAGCGTGCCGGTCAATACAAACGTGAGACCCTGGAGCGGCCCGCCCTTGGGCCGCGCCGATTCGCAGGTGAACCGAAGCCCGGCGGCGCGCAGGCGCTCGACCAGTTCCCGGTTGCGAGGCTCCGAGAAAAACCGGGAGATGCTCTGGGCCACCTTGGGCCCCACTTCTTCGGCCTGCTGCAACTCCTCGAGGCCCGCCGAGGCGAGTCTGTCCAGGCCGCCGAATGCCTCCGCCAGGAATACCGCCGTGCGCTCCCCCACGAAGCGGATACCCAGCGCGGTCAGCACGCGGGGCAGTGGATTCTTCTTCGAGTTCTCGATGTTGCGGACGACGTTCGCGGCGGACTTCGCGCCCATGCGCTCCAGCAACGCGAGGTCTTCGGCCCTCAGATCGTAGAGGTCGGCCACACTCTTCACCATTCCGCGGTCCACCAGTTGATCCACCAGCGCATCGCCCACGCCATCGATATTCATGACGCCGCGCGAGGCGAAGTGCAGAACCGATTCCTTCAGCCGCGCGGGGCAGTCGGTGTTGACGCAGCGGGTGGCTGCCTCGCCCTCTTCGCGCACCACGTTGCCGCCGCAGACGGGGCATGCGGCGGGCATGCGAAACTGCTTGCGGTGCGGCCCCTGGGAGTTCACGCGCACAACCTTGGGGATTACGTCGCCCGAACGCTCGATTACCACTTCGTCGCCGATCTCGAGGCCCAGCCGCTCGATTTCGTCCTCGTTGTGCAGCGTGGCGCGCGAGACGGTCACGCCACCCACTTCCACCGGCTTCAGGTGCGCCACCGGGGTGAGGGCGCCGGTGCGGCCCACCTGAACCTCGATGCCCTCGACGGTGGTAACGGCTTGCCGCGCGGCGTACTTATACGCAATGGCCCAGCGCGGCGACTTGGCGGTGAATCCGAGCAGCCGCTGCTGCTCCACGGAATCCACCTTCAGCACCACGCCGTCGATTTCGTACGGCAATCCTTCGCGCCCCGCCTCCCACTCCGCGCAGAACGCCAGCACTTCCTCCACACCCCGGCAGAGCTTGCGGTGCGGGTTCACCTTGAATCCCATTCGAGACAGTTCTTCGAGCGACGTCCAATGGCTCTCGAATGCCGGTTGCCCATCCACCAGCAGGTAATAGGGGTAGTAATCCAGGCGGCGCGAGGCGGTGATCTGGGGTTCGAGGACGCGCAGCGATCCGGCCGCGGCGTTGCGCGGGTTGGCGAAGCGGGAAAGCCCGCGCTCGTCGCGCTCCGCGTTCAGCCGTTCGAACGCGCGCCGGTTCATGACCGTCTCGCCGCGCACCTCGAAGGCGCCGAGTTCCGTTTTGACGCGCAGAGGGAGCGAGCGGATGGTGCGCGCGTTTTCGGTGACGTCTTCGCCCACGGAGCCGTCGCCGCGCGTCACCGCCTGCACCAGCCGGCCCTCGCGATAGTGCGCCGCCATGGAAAGCCCGTCCAGTTTGAGCTCGCACACGTAGCGGTACTCGGCGCCGCCCAGCAGTTCGCGCACGCGGCGGTCGAAATCGCGCAGTTCGCCTTCGTTCAGGGCATTATCCAGGCTCAGCATGGGCGAGCTGTGCTGGACTTTGACGAACCCCTCCCGCGGTTTGCCGCCCACCCGCCCGGTGGGCGAATCCGGCGACGCCAGCTCCGGGTGCCGCGCTTCCAGGTCGCGGAGCTCGCGCATGAGCGCGTCGTATTCGGCGTCGGTGATCTCGGGCTGGTCGAGCACATAGTACAAATGCTCGTGGCGGCGGAGCTCGTCGCGGAGCTTTTCGATTTCGCGCGCGGGATCTTGCATGGGCTTCTCATCTATAATCTAACGAGGAACCCGGAGAACACGCCATAACCATTTTCAAAAACACCGTCCTGATCTACAACTCATTTGCGGGCAAGTTCGGACGGAACGGGGACTCGCTCGTCGCGCGGGTGGCCGCAATCCTCCGGAACAATGGCCACAACCTGACCGTGGTCCCCACCCGCGGCCGCGGAACCGCGGGCATCATTGCGCGCGAGCACATCGCCCGCGGCGCCGATCTGGTGATTGTCGCCGGCGGCGACGGCACCATCAATGAAGCCGCCGAAGGCATGCTCGATTCCGGCGTGCCCATGGCCATTCTCCCCGGCGGCACCGCCAACGTGCTGGCCAAAGAGATCGGACTCGGAACCAGGATCGAGCGTGCCGCCGCGCGCCTGGAGGAGTGCCGCCCGCGGCGCATTTCCGTCGGCCATCTGACCTCCGACGGCGGCCGCGTTTCGCGGCATTTCCTGCTCATGGCCGGGATCGGCTTCGACGCCTACGTGGTGCACCACGTGGACGGCGAGCTCAAGTCGCGGACCGGCAAGTTCGCGTACTGGGTGGCGGGCTTGAGGCTGCTGGGCCGCCGCCTGGAAGAGTTTCACGTGGATATCGGGGGCGAAAAGCGCCCGTGCTCTTTCGCGCTGGTGAGCAAAGTGCGAAACTACGGCGGCGATTTCCATATCGCGCGAAGTGTGCGCCTGTCCGACGACCGGTTCGAAGTGGTGCTCTTCGAGGGCCGCCACACGGCGCGTTATCTGAAGCATTTTGCCGGAATGATGCTGAACCGCCTGGGCTCGATGAAAGGCGTGGCGGTGCTCAGAGCCGATTGCTTGACGCTATCCGACCCCCAGGACCGCCGTGTCTACGTGCAGATCGACGGCGAGTTCGCCGGGCGCCTGCCGGCCGAGATCCGCATCGTGCCCGACGCCCTGACGCTGCTGACGCCACCCGAGTACGGAGGGTAGGCGGAACCCCGGCCGCTGCCGGGCGGCTTATGCCGATCAGGCCGTCACTTGCGGGGCGGAGGGCAGATCTTGGGATCCTTGCAATCACCGTTCAAGCAGTAGTGGATGATCAATTTCAGTTTCGAGGCCGGCGTGATTTTGTCGGTGCCAGGTGGGAACGTGGTGGTCTTGCCACCCGTGATCGATAACGTCCCGGATTTCAGTGGGTAGCCCGCGACTTGGTGTTGGTGATCACCATTCGGCATATTGTGGAAAACAACGGGGTTTTCTTTGTAGTCGATGTCGATCATTTTGCCGTCCGTCGATGTCACCACGACGCCGCTGTCGTTGAGGGTAAGTGTCCATTGCTTTTTGGCGAGAGGCGTGATGTCTCCGGGAACCATCTCGAAACAGGCCACTTGGTAGCCCGGATCATAAACAAAGAAGCCACCGTTGTATTGGAACTGCTTATGTTCCACGTAATACGCGGGGGGAGGACCAGGTCGGCCGCTGTCGCCAACCGTGATGGGGGAATCCTGAGCCAGCGCATAGCCGGCCAGAAAGAGCAGAGTGCCGAGCAAAATCGTCGTTCGCATGAGGTTCTCCTTTTATTGAGTTGCGGAAATTGACTGCAAAAGGGGACGTGAAAGTTCTTGCACGTCGGGGCGTGTGAGATAGATGCGGTAGGCCGCGGCTCCCCACTGGCGGGCGAGGTCATCGAGCGCCTCGCGGGCAGGGGCGGCGTACTGTGGGCCGGCGCGGGCCATCCATGCCAGCGCGCGCCAGCGGGACTCCGGATGGCTGGCCAGCGCGGGCTCGGCATCGTGGAGGAGGTTGAGGGCGCCGGCGCGGGCGCCGGTTTCGAGCCGGGCGCGTAACAAGGCCAGGCGCGAGCGCAATGTCGCGGCTACATCGTTCAGCTTGGCGACAGCGGCCAGCGATTCCTGGCAGTCGCGTAGGCCCTCTGCCCGGTTGCCGGAGGCCAGCAGAGCGAGGCCGAGAATCCTCTTCAGGTCGGAGGTGGCGAGCGGATTCTGGCCGGCATCCGACGCCAGAGCGCGGCGCGAGATGGCGGCGGCCTCCGCGTAGAGATTCCGGCTGAGCGCCATCTCAGCGCGGGCCTGCATCAGGTTGAGGCGGATTGAGAGGAATTTTTCCGCCATGGGATCGACTCGCTCAAACATGGCACGGGCCTCCGCATAGCGCCCCAGCAGCCGCAGCGTGTTGCCGCACCACAAGCCGGCGTAGCCAATGTGTTCCGCGTCGGTACTGAGTTCCAGGTTCTTCTGGAACTGCTCCCAGGCTGCCGGATACTGTTCCTGGGCAAAGCGGACGCCGCCAAGGGACTCGTGGGCGAGGGCCATCTGGAGGTGGTCCTGGGACTTTTCGGCCATGATCAGGAAACGCTGAAAGGAGCCGAGCGCGGCCGCGTAATTGCCACGGTCGCGCTCCGAGCGGCCAATCAGCGTGAGGCACTGGAAGGATTCTTGCGCGAACCCGTTGAACTGGTAATAGGCCAGCGCCTCGCGAGCTTCGCGGGCCGAATCCTCGGAGCGCTTGAGCTGGTCGTGAAGCCCGGCCAGGGAAAGAAGACTGAGGGCGGCCAACCGGTGCAAGCTATTACGCCGGGCAAGGGCCAGGGCATCCTGGTAATACTTTTCGGCTCCGCTGAAATCGCCTTTCCGCAGATAAGCGTTACCCAGGTTGACAACTCCGATGATCGCCAGGGCTTCCATCTGGTTGCCTTGCGCGGTATCGAGAGCCTCGCGGCTGTACCGCTCGGCCAGCGCGGTATCGCCGGAAAGGTAGGCATTGGTGGCCAGTTGGAGCTTGGCGCGAATTTCCTGGTGGATGTTTCCGGCCAGACGAGCGGTGTCCATGGCCTTGCGGAGGTCCGCCTCGGCTTCGCCGAGTTGCCGGCGGCGATTGGCGTCGATGCCACGCTGGTAAGCCACTTCGGTGAGGCCCGCGAGGTTGTTGGAGAGTTGGTAGAGCTCGTCAGCCTGGTGGAAGGCATCTTCAGCCTTGGCCCGATCCGAGGCCCGGCTATAAAGGGTGGCGAGGTGAAGCCAGGCGGCGGGACTGTGCGACGGACCTTCGGCAGCGCGGCGGTAGCTCTCCATGGCCTTGGGGGGTTGCAGGGCTTTGTCATAGGCGCGGCCCAGGTCGAGGTCCAGGTCGGCCTCTTGAGGGGTTAGGTTGCGCATCTGTTCGTACTTGGCGGCAGCGGCGCCGAATTCACGGGTGACGGTGAGATCGACGGCCTCGATCTGGAGCCGGTCCAGATCGGAGAGAGCGGAGTTGTCCTCGCGCCGGGCGAGGAGCATTTCCCTGCCGGCTTTCTCGGGAACATCGAGTTCCATCCAGGCTTCCGCGAGGCGTGCATGCGCCAGGCTGAAGCGGGGCGCTATGCGCACGGCTTGGTCCAGCGCCTTGGTAGCGGCGAAATAGGCGCCGGCATGGATGTCGTCTACGCCCTGGTGGTAGAAGATGGCGGCCTCGGGCGGCGGTTGGCCGCGGTAGCGGGTCCAAGCGCGCCAGGCGACGCCGCCGGCAGCCACGACAATCGCGGCGAGGACCACGCCCGTGATTCGGCGCCGCGTCATGGCGGGCAGGGCAACCGTGACCGAACGCGCCTCGCCGTGAATGGCCTTCAGGAAGTCGCTGGCGCGGGAGAACCGGCGTGTGGGATCGGCCTCGAGCGCGCGGAGGATGGCTTGTTCCCACGCCGCATCCAGATCCGGCGCCAGGGACCGCGGCGAAGGCGCTGCCGCCTTGGACCGAAGAATAGCTCCGGCGAGCGGCGTGCCGGATGCAAACGGGAGAGAGCCCGTGACCATCTGGTAGGCCACCGTGCCCAGGGCGTAAACGTCGGATGAAATGGAAGCGGCGCCGCCGCTCAGCAACTCGGGCGCCATGTAGTCGAGCGTCCCCATGAGCGTGCCGGTCTGAGTGGCGGTGGTATCGCCCGTGGGAACGAAGCTGCGGGCGAGGCCGAAATCGGTCACCACCGCGCGCAGGCCTTCGGCGCAAGGGACCAGCATCACGTTGGATGGCTTGAAATCGCGGTGGATGACGCCCGCGCGGTGGGCGGCATCCAGGGCTTCCGCCATCTGCTCGAGGAGCGGCAAAGCGGCATCGGGAGACAGGCGGCTCTCGCGCTCGAGTTTGTCGGCCAGGGTTTCCCCCGCCAGAAACTCCATGGTGAGGAAGAAGATGATTTCCAGGGAGGAGGAATCGGCCGGATGCCGCGCCAGGTCGAAAACCCGGCACACGTTGCGGTGGGAGATCTTGCGTGAAAGCTGGATCTCCTGCTTGAAGCGGTTGATCATGCGCCCGTCGGCGGCGATCTCGGGAAGCAAGGTCTTGAGCGCCACACGCTCTTTCAGATCCAGGTCTTCGGCTTCGTATACCTCTCCCATGCCGCCGCGGCTGAGAAAGCGAATGATGCGATAGCGGCCCGAGACAATCTGGCCAGCCGCGAAGACCGGCGGCGCACTCGCGGACGGCGCCCATGGCCTGCGGTCCAGAAAGCCCTCGCGGACATGCTCGTCCAACATGCGGCGGACCTCGGAATACATCTCTCGGTCGTCGCCGCAGGCCGCGCGGGCGAACGCATCCGCCTCCGAGGGGGGCTGCTCGCAGGCGGAGTGAAAGACTTCATTCACCCTTTGCCATCGTTCGGGAGTCATGCCGGTTCCCCGCGGAGTTGAGCCTGAAGCCAGGCGCGCGCGGCGCTCCAATCCCGCTTGACGGTGCGCACCGAGACGCCCAACACTTCCGCGGCCTCTTGCTCCGTCAGGCCTCCGAAGTACAGCATTTCAACGAGGCGGGCCTGGCGGCGGTCCCATCCCGCCAGGCGGTCAAGGGCTTGATCGAGAATGAGCAATTGTTCGATTCGCGGGCTGGCGGAAGCCATGAGGCCGTCGAGTTCGACCTTCTGCTTCCCTCCGGGGCGCTTGGCGGCGGCGCGCTGGCGAGCGTGATCCACCAGGATGCGCCGCATGACGATGGAGGCGGCGGCGAAGAAGTGCGCGCGGCTTTGCCAGTCCGCGGGGTAGTCGCGCATCAGCCGCAGGTAGGCTTCATGCACCAGGGCGGTGGGCTGGAGGGTATGGTCGGGACGCTCCCGCCTCATGTGGCGACGGGCGAGGGCGCGGAACTCGTCGTAGACCAGGACCACGAGGTTCGCTTCCGCGTTGGGGTCGCCACTCCTGATGGCGGCGAGCAAGCTGGTGATTTCGCCAGTTGAAGGCGCCACAAACTCTCCTGATAGGGATGGCAAGATTGTACCGCACAAACGGGTATAGGGCGGCAGCGGCGCCGGCATGTCCCTAAATCTCCGATTTCTCCGCGTCCTTAGACAGGAGCGGAAATCATGAGGCGGGTTCGGCGAAACCGGGTTCCGGGTATCTGGGCGCTGGTGCTGGCGGCTCAAGCGCTGGCAACCGCCCCGGCTTTCGGGGCGCAGTCCATCTTCGATCCCCACCGGCCTGGATACGTACGCCGCCCACTTTGTGCCTATTGATCTGGTGGCCCAAGTGTGCTATGAATATTTATGACAGAGTATTAACTGGGGCACCCGGTATGCGGAACACCAGAGTCGTTTCAATCTCCTTGCCGGCCGAAATGCTCGAAGCCGCGGAGACCCTTGCTAAGCAGGAGAACCGCACCATGAGCGAATTGATGCGCGAGGCACTGCGGGTCTACCAACGCGAGCGCCTGGCGTGGCAGGATATTTTCGCTTACGGCGAGGCCAACGCGAAGAGACTCGGCATCAAGAACGAGCAAGATGTCGTGCGCATGGTCCGCGAATCGCGGCGGCAAAGAGGCAACACAAAAGAGCAGAGAGCCGGGCGATAGGCGGTACGCCCCCCGCATTAATCTTCCACTGCCGCCCCGTTGCCGCCGTCCTTCTCCGTCAGCCTCATCAACTCCAGCCGGATAGCCCCCACCAGCGCCTTCCAACTCGCTTCGATAACGTTGTCCGACACTCCCACCGTCGACCAAGTCCTTTGATGAGAGCTCCACTCGACGAGCACCCGCACCTTCGCCGCCGTGTCTTTTTGCGAATTGATCACCCGTACCTTGTAATCCTTTAGGTGTACCCCCGCGATATCCGGATACTGCTTGGTGAGGCACTTCAGCAGGCACAGGTGTAGCGCATTAAATGGACCGTGCCCCATGGCTGTCTCGGGTATCACCTCGTCCCCGACGAGCACTGTGACGGCCGCGGTGGTGCGCGAGGCAGCTACGCCAAACCCGCGCGTGGCCACGTCGTAGCTCTCCACTTCGAAGAAGCGCAACTCCGGGTGCAAGGCCTCGCGCGCCAGCAGCTCGAACGTGCCTTCGGCCGCCTCCAGCTCGTAGCCTTCGTGTTCCATCTGCTTGATGCGCTCGAGCAATTTGCCGCGCGCGTTTTCATCGAGGCGGTCCGCCAGGCCAAGCTGCTTCAGCTTGTAGAGGACATTGCCACGGCCCGACAGATCGCTGACCAGCACGCGCTGCAGGTTGCCCACCGTCTCCGGAGGGACGTGCTCGTAAGTCGCGGAATCTTTCAGAACCGCGCTCACGTGCACGCCGCCCTTGTGGGCAAACGCGCTCCTCCCCACGAACGGCTGATCGTTGCGCATTGGCAGGTTGGCCCGCTCCGCGATGAACCGGCAGACCGAAGAAAGGCTGGCCAGGTTCTCCGGCCCCACGGTGGTGTGCCCCAGTTTGATTTCGAGGTTGGCGATGACGGAGGCCAGATTGGCGTTTCCGCAGCGCTCGCCGTAGCCGTTCATGCAGCCCTGCACGTGCGTGGCGCCCGCCTCCACCGCGGCGATGGTGCTGGCCACCGCCATATCCGAATCGTTGTGCGTGTGGATGCCGATGACGCCGTCGAATCGCCGGCAGACCTTGGCGACGATCTCTGCCAGCCGCCCCGTGAGCATGCCGCCGTTGGTGTCGCACAGACACAGCACGTCCGCGCCGGCCTGGTGCGCCGCCGCCAGCGTTTCGAGCGCGTACTCCGGGCTGGCGGCATAGCCGTCGAAGAAATGCTCGGCGTCGTAGACTACCTCCTTGCCGTGGCCCTTGAGATGCTTCACGGTTTCGGAAATGAGCTTGAGGTTCTCCTCCGGGGTGATGCCCAGGGCACGTTTCACGTGCAGGTTCCAGGTCTTCCCGAAGATGGATACCACCGGCGTGCCCGCTTCCACCAGCGCGCGCACGTTGCGGTCCTCCTCGACGGGATTCCTGGCAAACCGGGTGGAGCCGAAGGCCGTCAGCTTGGCGTGCTCGAGCTTCAGCTCCACCACGGCGCGGCTGAAGAACTCCTTGTCCTTGGGATTGGACCCGGGCCAGCCGCCCTCGATGTAGTCGATGCCAACCTCATCCAGTTTCTGCGCAATGACAAGCTTGTCATCCACGGAGAAAGAGACGGATTCGCCCTGCGTACCGTCCCGGAGAGTTGTATCGAACGTATAGATCTTCATGTGTCACCGCCGCCGGTGTTATTCCGTCGGCACGCCGGCTTCCTTCTTCTTCTTGAGGAACGGCATCATCGCGCGCAATTCTTGTCCCACCACTTCGATGGGCTGGTGGCGGGCGGCTTCCCGCATGGCCAGAAAGTTCTTGCGCCCGGTCTTGTTCTCTTCGATCCACTGCCGCGCGAACTCGCCGGACTGGATTTCGGAGAGGATCTTCCGCATTTCGGCGCGGGTCTGCTCATTGACTATGCGCGGCCCGCGCGTGTAGTCGCCGTACTCGGCCGTGTCGGAAACCGAGAAGCGCATGTAGCCGAGGCCGCCTTCCTGAATCAGGTCGACAATCAGCTTCAGCTCATGCAGGCACTCGAAGTAGGCGATCTCGGGAGCGTAGCCGGCGGCCACCAGGATCTCAAAGCCAGCGCGAATCAGCTCGCTCGCACCCCCGCACAGCACCGCCTGCTCGCCGAAGAGGTCGCTCTCGGTCTCTTCCTTAAAGGTGGTTTCGATGACACCCGCCTTGAGGCAGCCGAGCGCCAGCGCATAGGCCAGGGCGCGCTCGAGGGCCTGCCCGGTGGCGTTCTGCTCCACCGCCACCAGCGCCGGCACGCCCACACCCTCGGTGTACAGCTCGCGCACGCGATGTCCCGGCGCTTTGGGCGCGATCATGGACACGTCCACACCCGGCGGCGGCGCGATCTGTTTGAAGTGGATATTGAAGCCGTGGGCGAACATGAGGGTCTTGCCCTTGGTCATGTGCGGCGCAATATCCCGGTTGTAAACCTCCGCCTGGACGTGATCGGGCACCAGAATCATGATCACGTTGGCTATTTTGGCGGCCTCGGCGGTGGTCATGACCTTCAGCCCGGCGGCTTCGGCCTTCGCCCAGGAAGGGCTGCCGGGGGCTTCGCTGACCACGACGTCGACGCCGGAATCACGCAGGTTCAGTGCGTGCGCGTGGCCCTGGCTCCCATATCCGATAATGGCGACTGTGCGCCCGTTCAAGTACTCCAGATTTCCGTCTTTTTCGTAGAATCGTCTCGACATTGTGTGCTCCAAGAACCGCTCCCTGACGGTCGCGGTTCGGTTAACTCAGTAAATTGTTTCTTCCATCTTGGTTCCTGCCTTGGTGGGCACGGGCGGCTGCAGCCGCAGCTTTTTGGTCTCCAGGCCGATCGCCAGCGCGCCCGAGCGCGTCACTTCGATCTCGCCATAACTGTTCATCACATCGATAAACTCGCCCAACTTCTCCGGATCGCCGGTGGCTTCGATGGCAAAGCCCTCGGTGGAGGAATCCACGATCCGCCCGCCGAAAATCTCGGCCTCTTTCAACACCGCCGTGCGCGATTCCTGCGGCATGCGAATGCGCACCAGCACCAGCTCGCGCACCACCGCCGGCAAATCGGTCAGGTCGGTGGCCTGCAGCACGTTGATCAGCTTGTTCATCTGCTTGATCACCTGCTGGCGCTGGGTGGAGTCCACATCCACCGCTATGGTCATGCGCGAGAGTTCGGGGTCGAGCGTGCGCGCCACCGTCAAGCTCTCGATGTTGTAGCCGCGCTGGCTCAGCAGCCCGGTGACCCGCATCAGGGCCCCGGGCTTGTTTTCCAGGAGTAGGGAGATCACTTGCAGCATAATCCATTCCTCGCTATTTCGCCGGCACGGCCACGGGTTGCGGCGGCCCCAGCACCATTTCCTCAAGCCCGGCGCCGGAGGGCACCATGGGGTACACGCACTCGAACGGCGTGACTTTCACGTTCAAAAGATACGGGCCCGGTTCCGCCACGGCCTCTTCCAGCGCCGGCGCCAGTTCCCACGGCTTGTCGATGACTCTGCCCTTGAAACCATACGCGCCCGCCAGCTTTTCCGCGTCGGGGAAACCATCCAGTTCGACCGCGCTCAGCCGGTTGTTGAAGAACAGCGTCTGCCACTGGCGCACCATGCCGAGGTGGCCGTTGTTCATCACCACGATCTTGATGGGCAGCCCGTTGCTGGCGATGGTGGACAGCTCGGGAATGGACATCTGGAACCCGCCGTCCCCCACGATGGCGAAGACCAGCTTGTCGGGACGCGCGAACTGCGCGCCGATGGCCGCGGGGATCCCGAAACCCATGGAGCCGAGACCGCCGGAGCTGAGCCAAAGACGAGGCTCGTTGAACCGGACAAGCTGCGCCGCCCACATCTGGTGCTGCCCCACGTCCGTAGCGATGATGGCCTGGCCGCCCGAAATCCGGTCGATCTCGGCCATGAGATGTTGCGGCTTGATCTCGGTATCCGACGTCGGCGCCTCGAACGGATGCTCCAGTTTCCACTGCCGGATGCGATGCCACCAGGCCCGCCGGGCAGCCCGCAGCGTTTCATCGGGCTCAGTCCGGTTCTCCGCCAGCAACTTGTTCAGCTTGGTGAGAACGCGCTTGACATCGCCCACGATGGGCACGTCGGGCGCGCGGTTCTTGCCGATTTCCGCCGGATCGATGTCCACGTGGATGACCTTGGCGTGCGGCGCAAATGCCGCCAGGCGCCCGGTGACGCGGTCGTCGAATCGCACGCCCAAGGCGATCAGCAGGTCGCACTCGGTCAAAGCCATGTTGGCCGCGTAGCTGCCGTGCATGCCCGGCATGCTGATGAAATTGGGGTGCTCGGAGGGCAGCGCACCCAGACCCATGAGGGTGAGCACCGCAGGCGAATCGGCCGACTCGACAAACTCGCGCAGTTCTTTTGCCGCGCCCGCCGCTATGATGCCGCCGCCACCATACACCAGCGGCCGCTGGGCTTCCTGGACGAGTTGCGCCGCGCGGCGGACCTGGCCGGTGTGGCCTTCGGTGAAGACCCGGTACCCCGGCAGGTGAACCGCCGTCACCTGTTGATAGTGGCCCTGGGCTTGCAGCACATCCTTGGTGACATCCACCAGCACCGGACCCGGGCGCCCGCTGCCCGCCACGTAGAACGCTTCGTGGATGGTCTGCGCCAGGTCTTCCAGTTTCTTGACCAGGTAATTGTGCTTGGTGCAGGGACGCGTGATGCCGAAGGTATCGGCCTCCTGGAAAGCGTCGCTGCCAATCAGCTTGGATGTAACCTGGCCGGTGATGGCGACCACCGGGATGGAATCCATCATGGCGTCCACCAGCCCGGTGGTCAGGTTGGTGGCGCCAGGACCGGAGGTGGCGCAGCAGACCCCCACCTTGCCCGTGGCGCGGGCGTAACCCTCCGCGGCAAACGCCGCATTCTCCTCGTGGCGCACCAGCACGTGACGGAGGGGGTGGTCGTAGAGGACATCGTAAAACGGAATGGTGACTCCCCCTGGATAGCCGAACAGGCAATCGACACCCTCCCGAACCAGACATTCCACCAGCATTCTTGCGCCGCTCATCAACGTCGACATATATTCCGCCTCAAAAAAGTCGGTACCTAACAAAAAAGGCCATCAGCCGGGCTGCTTTCCCCGCCGATGGCCTTGGAGCTTTCTCCGGCTGGCCTTCAAGCGGGGCCGGCTACGATGACCACAATAATAATAATGCTTACGGAAACAGCGATAGGGTTGGAGGGATGGGAACAAACCAGCCGGTTTCGAACGCCGTTGAGCATCGCTGAACTCAACCTCAAGTTTAGCCTGCAAGTCTCGCAAATGCAAGTGGGGTCTTCAATAAACTATTCTTATGGCTTGTGGCCATCGTGGCGCAGGCACTCTTGCCGGCACGAGTGCCTGCCGCGTCCCGAGGAGTCGGGACGCGGCAGACTAAGAGTCTGCGCCACGGTTCACAGTCCGCACGACCATGCGGGCGGCGCGGCCCGCGGCCGCGCTTCTCTGGACAGCAGAAAGAAGTGGCCTCCCGCGGCTTCCACCAGTTGGTGGGCCGGCTGCGCCGCCGGCTCGACTGCCGCGCGGTACTGCTGGGGAAGCAGGAAGTCGCTCGCGGGATGCGCGCGAATCATCCGCGCCAGTTCTTCCGGCGACCCGGCCAGAATGAGCGTCCCGATGGGCTCGCCGGAATCGAGTCCCCACTCCCGGAGGCGCCGGCGGAACACCGGTTCAAACTGGTCGAGGGCGTCAAACTGTGCGGCCGTGAGAACGATCCCCATGTCACCGAAGTTCATGCCATACTGCCCGCCGGCCAAGCCGGCGCCCACCAGGCAGTAACGCAATTTCGCCAGGGGCAGCGTGGAAGCGTAGAGGTCGTCATCCATCCCCACCAGAATCAGCTCGTTGGCGCGCGCGCGCTGGCAGTACTCGGAGAGCAGCGGCGCATCCGCCTGCACCGTGCCGCGATGGAATGAGATTCCCCACGGCGCGTCCGGCATGGCGGCCTTGACCACAAACGCGGCGGTGATTAACGCCAGCATCCAGGGCGCGGTCCGCTTCGAAAAGAGCGGCCCGTGCGCCGTGGCCAGAATCGCCAGTGCCGGCGCCATGGGCAGCAGGTACGCAATGTTGCGATACTGCCAGCCGAAAACGGCCGCCGCCAGCGATGCCAGCCAGCATAGCAGCAGAACCGGCGCGGCGGACCACTTTCGCACTTCCACTACAAACCACGGCAGGGCCGTCAGAGCAAACGCCGCGAGCACCGGGTCGACCAGAGCCATGCGCATCAAATAGAACAGTGCCTGGTTTTCCCGCGAGGTCTGCGGCGGCGCGCCGGCGCCGAATCCCAGGATCTCGACCCCAATGTGCTCCGCCCAGAACCATCGTCCATGGGCCCACAGTTGATACGCGAACCAGGGCGCCGCCAGCGCCAAGGCCAGCGCCACCGCCAGGCAGGCGCGGGAAAAACTCGGCCGCTGGCGGCGGAGGGCAACCAGCCAGTAGAGCGCGAGCACGCCGAGTGGCAGCATCCCAGCCACACTTTTGGTCAGGATAGCGGCAGCCACCGACCCCGCGAAGCCCCAAAGCGCGGACTTGGATTCCAACCAGGGGTCGGAGAAAAGACAGTACATGGCCGCGGTGTAGAAAGCCACCAGCAACCCGTCGGTCATCGACATCCCGGCCAGGACGTGCCACAAGTGATTGGAAACCAGCAGCGCCGCGGCACACGCGCCCGCCTGCCAGGAGCGCAGTTCCGCCGCCCATAGGAACACCAGACCCGCCGACAGGCTGGCCAGCAGCGCGACCGGCAGGCGCAGGGCAAGCCGCGAGACCCCCAGAATGCGCACCGAAAGCCCGGACACCCACATCAGCAGCGGCGGCTTATACAACCCGTAGCGGCCCATGAAAATGGGGGTGAGCCATCCGCCCTGCCGCGCCGCGCGAATGGCGCTGTGTGCGTACAGGGCTTCATCCTGCGCCGTGACTTTAGAGATGGGATCGACATAGTCGCCGGCCAGGCCCACGCGGGCCGAGCGGACCAGTAGGCAGGCCAGCGCAAGCAGGGCAACGGCACCGAAGCTCCGCCGCATATACTTCACGACGATAGCACGGAGTTGTGGGGCAGATTGTCAATCTGCGGCGGGTTGGCAACCCGCCAGTTGCGCCGGTTGCCAACCGGCGCGCAGGATACCATCCTGCCCCACTGCCTACTGGTGCTGGATGTGCACGATATCGGAACTGTAGGGCGTCGGCAATTGCACCCACACTCCGTTGTCCATCAATTGCGAGCCGGTCTCCCAATAGACGGACGGATCGCTCGCGAACCACACGGCGTACCGTTGATCGGAAACCAGCCCCAGGGGACGGAAGATGTACCTGGAGCCGTCGGCCTCCGCGCGAGTGATGACGGCGGTGGCGTTGTCAGTGGCCGGATTATAGCTCTGAATGACATCGGTCGCGTCGGCAGCCGGAGGGAGGATATGGTACACCTTGGCATCCGCAATGTCGGCGCGCTGGCTCTTATAAACGCCGATCTGCCGGCCCAGGAACCCCACCTGGTCCGGCGTGAGGTCCTCCAGGCTGTTCATGAGCACCCAATTGCCGCCGAACATGTAGCTGCCGGTGGCGTACGAATCCAGACCGTCCGAGTTGGGCATGTAGCGCTCGGCAAAGCGCGGTGGAAATGGGTACGTCGCGCCGTAAACCGCGCGGCGGGACGCCAGCGAACCGGATGCGTCGTTGGTGATGGAGGTGACGTAGCTCTTCACCATGTTGAACGTCATCATGCTGCCGCCGTTCTCGCAGTTCTCCCAGTACACGTTCGGCCGCGCCGCCTGAATGGCCGACACCACCGCGTTCAAACCATCCACGGCGTTGGCGTAATTGCTGTCGTTGGGGTCGTGCGTGTGCGTGGTCTTGGTGCACTGCTTCACCATGTGCTGGCCGTCCTGCAGAATCCAGTCGACATGGTATTGGTCGATGATGCGGATGCCTTCCTGGATGAGCCAGTCGCGCGCAGGCTGATTGGAGAGACACAAAGAGCTGGCGCCGAAATAACCGTCGCTTTCGGTGGACGTCCAATCCGGGTTGGCCTCGAGCACGGGGCTGGCGGGGTCCGCTTCGGTCAAAGCGAAATGCAAACCGAACTTCATGCCCAACGAATGCACATAATCCGAAACGGCGGAGAGGCCATGCGGGAACTTGGCCGGATCCGCATACCAGTCGCCGATGGCGCGCGCCCAGCCCAGATCCACGACAAACAACTCCACCCCAACGGAAGCGGCCACGTCCGCAGTGCGCATCAAGGTCCGTTCGTCGATCTGGTCTTCGTACGCCCAGGAGTCCCAGGAGACGTAGGGAAAGGTCTTGGCATCGGGCGCTGGCTTTGCCAGCACCGCCTCCGAGAAGCGCTGCGTGCGGTAACCAGCTTCGTCCCAGTCGCCGTGAAACAGACCCAGGAAAGCATAGGGCGTCTGGAAATCGCCGAAGGGCGGCACCGGGTGGTTCAAACCGGGCATCGTAGAGGAGAACTGGACATAGCCTGGAGAACTCGACTGGCGGACTGTAGTCTTGACGCGGCCGTCGAATTCCCATCCGGCGAACAAGCCTCGCAGATTCGCGTCGCGGAGCGCGAGCCATCCGCACTGCTGCCCGCCAGCGCCCGAGTCAACCTCGACCGAGGCCCCGCTCGGGTCCAACACCGTTTGCAGGGGCTCGAAGTTCCCCGGCGTGGCGTCCACCGACCACTGGTTCACGCGAAACGCCGTGTAGCTTTGGCCGGCGTCGTCAAAGGTCCACGGCAGCATGTTCATCCAAGTGACGTAAACCTGGTACCCAGTCGGATTCCGGTAGCGCAGGCTGTAGCGCAACACCGGCTGGTTGTCGTAGACCTCGAGAATGACGGTGATCTGGGCGGCGCTGTTCAGATCCTGAAGCACGATATACTGCCGCAGACCCGAAGGATTAACGGTCTGGGTGTACTGGTCCAGCAGGAGGAACGGCCGCTGGGCATCGAACACGTCCGTGCCGGCCCGCAACCGCACCGGCGATGTAGGCCGGTTCGGCGAGGGCGTCCATTGGTCTCCGCTTTGCAAATCGGAGATCTGCCGCGTGAGAAAAAACCCATCGGGACTAAGCTGGAAAGCCGCGCGTATCCAGCCGTTGCTGAGCGTCCAGATGTTTTGCGAGGGATCGAAAATCGACTGTGCCCCAAAACCGAGGGGTGCCGCAACTGCCATCCATAACAAGATGACCGCATTCCGCATTGTATGGGCTCACTGAGCTTATCGACTCAAACACTTTGATGCGTAAATTGTTAGTTCATAATACACCTTTTTTTCGTAAATTTTTGTAACAGGGAATCACCCTATTCGCGGCGGCGGGAATTGTCCGTGAGCGGTCTCACTTGACGATATCTCGATGATTCACTTTGGCCTTGAATCCGGCTTGCACCAGATAATTGCGGATTTGCTCAGCCATCATTACCGAGCGGTGCTGCCCGCCAGTGCACCCGAATGCAATTGTAAGATAGCTCTTTCCCTCTTGAATATAGTGCGGCAATAAATAGATCAACAGGTCCGAAATACGTTGAACAAATTCCACAGTCTGTGGAAAAGATCGAATGTAACGGGCTACACTGGGATGCCGGCCGGTCAAGTTCTTGAACCGCGGGATGTAATTCGGATTGGGCAGAAATCGAACGTCGAACACCAAGTCGCTGTCCGGCGGCACTCCGTTGCGATAGCCGAAGCTGGTGACGTAGATCATGATCTTGGATTCGTCCCGCTGGCTCCCGAACCGCTCCCCGATGAACTCCCGAAGCTCGTGCACGGTGAACTTCGAGGTGTTGATGGTGAGATCCGCCATGGCGCGGATGGGTGCAAGCTGGGCCCGCTCCGAGAGGATGCTCCTGGTGATCGACTTGTGGGTGCCGAGGGGGTGAGGGCGGCGGGTTTCGCTGAACCTGCGAACGATAGCCTCGTCGTCGGCCTCCAGAAAAATCAGCCTGGCGTTCACCGACTTGCGAATGCTGGAGAATACTTTGGGAAACCGCTTCAATCCCTCCCCCTCGCGAACGTCCACCACCAGGGCTGCGGCTTGAATGCTGGGGTTGTCGTGCGTCAGTTCCGCGAACTTGGGAATCAGTTCGACGGGCAGGTTGTCGACGGAGTAGAAGCCCAGATCCTCGAGAGCTCTGAGCACCGAGCCCTTGCCCGATCCACTCAGGCCCGTGATCACGACCAGGTCCGGCTTGCGAGAATGGGTAGCGCCGAGCCCAGTGAGCACCCCCTTGCCACCGCCTGCTCCCTGCCCCGGATTCGGCTTGTGGGAAGCTGGTTTGGGCTGCACCAGAGCGGAAGAGGTCTTGCGCGGCATGGTTCGCGGTTATGCCTCGACCAGGTCGAAGTGCCCGTCACGCCTGCGGACCAGCACTGAAACGCGGTCGGTTTCGGCATCCCTGTAAACCAGGTAGTCGCCTTTCTTTTCCATCTCCATCAGCGCCTCATCCAGCGTCATCGGTTTGCGCTTCTGGTGGTTGACGCGGTAGATGCGGCGTTCTGGCTCGGCTTCGGCGTCGGTTTCAGTGGGGGGCTCGGATTCCACCTCGGGACTGGCTTTATGCGGCGTGCGCTTGGTGTCACGCCACTTGGTACGGGCCTTCACCGCCTGCTTTTCCAGTTTCTCGACGGCGGAATGGACGGCCGTAAACAGATCGCTGCTGGACCCCAACCCTACCAGTTGGTGGCCGAAGTAATTGATGGTGGCTTCGGCGGAGTGCACGCGGCGCTCCAGCGATAGNNTAAAGTGGGCCGCGAGATTCTTTGCCTGAGCCGGCGCCAACTCCACCTGTCTGCCCGTATATGTGATCTTCATGGCTTCCTCCTCAGTTCCGGACGCGCCGCTGGTGGGTGGAGGGGATCTTCATATCCTCGCGGTATTTCGCCACCGTGCGCCGTGTGACACTGATCCCCTGGGTCTGCAACATGGCGGTGATCTGCTCGTCCGTCAGAGGCTTGGCACGGTCTTCTTCCGCAATCATCTTCTTCACCATCCGTTTCAACAGGAGCAGCGGGGTGGAGCCGCCCAACGGGCCCTGCACGGCTTCCGAGAAGAAATAGCGCAACTCGAACACGCCCTGCGGCGTATGGACGTACTTTCCGGCTACGGCGCGGCTGACGGTGGAAGGATGCACCCCAACCTCCTCCGCCACCTCTTTGATCATCATGGGCTTGAGGCGGTCCAGGCCGTGAGTCAGGAATTCCGTCTGGCGGCGCACGATGGCCTGGCAGACCTTCAGGATGGTCTGCTTGCGCTGCTCGATGTTCTTCATGAGCTGAATGGCGGAGGTATAGCGCTCGCGCACGTAGTCGCGAACCTCTTTGGTGGCGCCATTCTCCCGATCGAGCATTCTACGGTACTGCGGATTGAGCCGGAGTTGCGGCACATCCTCGTCGTTCATCTGGATGATGTAATCGTCACCGTCTTTGGTGAAGGAGACGTCCGGCTCCACCACGCGCGCCCCCGAGCCGGAATAGCGCAGGCCCGGCCGCGGGTTGAGGTGATGGATCATATGGACGGCGACTTCAATATGCTCCATGGGCCGCCCCAACAATCGGGCGATCTCCTTGTACTGCCGCATCTCGAGCAGCCGCATATGGTCGGACACGATCTGCCAGGCGACGCCGCCCCGGCCATTGACGTTCTCGATCTGCAACAGCAGGCATTCCTGCAAGCTGCGTGCGCACACACCCGCTGGATCGAGCGTCTGCACCACCTTCAGAGCCTCTTCCACGTCCTCCCGGCGGTGCTCTCCGACCGATGCGATCTCCTCCAGAGACGCGGAAAGGTAGCCATCCTCGTCCAGGTTGCCAATGATGGACTCGGCGGCGCTGCGGACCTCGTCCGAAATCAAGCTGACGCTCAACTGCGAGCGCAGGTGGTCGCCCAGCGTGATGGGCGCGGAAAGGAAGGTCTCGAACGAAGGCTTCTCCACCGATTCCGAGGAGGGGCTCTTGTAGCCGGGATCGAGGTAGTCGTCGAAGAAAGTGCCGAAATCGATTTCGTCGAACGGGTCTGTGGCAGCAGGCGATTCCGGTTCCGCGGCCGCGGCTCCCGGTTCCGGTTCCGCCGCTGCCCCCGCGGTCTCTTCGGCATCGGGAAAGAGGTTGCCGTTGATGGCGACGTCACCCGCCGAGCCGCCGAGCGAATTGGCATCGTTCAATACGGCTGCTTCCAGGATCTGCTTGTCGGCGGGGTCGGTTACGGTTTCCGCCTCGGCCTCGAGCAGCGGCAGCAGTTCCTCCGGAGTGATTTCTTCGCCGGCCTCTTCGGTGGCTTCCTCCAAAACCGGATTCTTGACGATCTCCTGGGTGATCATCTCCTTCAGCTCCAGCCGGTTGAGCTGAAGAACGGTGACCATTTGCACCAGGCCGGGCGTCAGAATCTGCTTCTGTGCGACCTTGAGTTGCAATCTTGGCGACAGTAAGCTCATCTATACCCCATGATATCACTCCAAAAATCCATCCCCGGCTGGTGGGGCAGGCGGTGCTCGCCTGCCATCCCGCGTTTGATGGGCAGGCGAGCACCGCCTGCCCCACCACCCTACACGTACACGCGCCGCACGCGCGCGCTGATGCTGCAGAGGATGTTGTAGGAGATGGTGCCCGCCACTTTGGCGATCTGCTGCGCGTCCAGGCGGGTGTCGCCTTCGGATCCGAGCAGGGTCGCTTCATCCCCCGGAGCGAGGGCCATGGTATGGCTGAGGTCGATGGTGGTCAGGTCCATCGAAATGGTGCCCAGGATGGAGGTCAGCCTGCCGTCGGCGATGACCTTGCCGCGATTGGAAAGCCGGTGAAACACGCCGTCGGCATAGCCGGCGCCCAGAATACCGATGCGCATGGGGCGGGGTGCGCGGAACGTTCCGCCATAGCCGATCAGCGCCCCTTCGGGCACGTCCTTCACCGCCAGCAGCTTGGCTTTCCAGGTGAGCGCGGGCTTCACCTCGAGAAGCTGGCTGGGCGCGTCGCCGCGCGCCGGAGACACGTAGCCGTACAGCGCGTGGCCGGCGCGCACCATGTTGTGCCAGCCTTCCACGCGCCCATAACCGATCGCATTGGTGCTCGACGTGTGCAGGTGCGCCGGGTTTACGCCAGCTTCGCGCAAGCGGGCGCGGATGGCGTCGAAGTACGCAAGCTGGTCGCCGGTCTGGCTGGTGCTGTAATCGGCGGCTGAGGCGAAGTGGGTCATCAGGCCCTCCAGCCGGGCGTACCGGTTCTCTTCGAGAGCGGCGACGATTTCAGCCGCCCCGGCTTGCGTGCCCAGCCGGTTCATGCCCGAATCGATCTTCAGATGAAAGGGAATCGGCTTCCCTGAAGCGCGCCCGCATTGGTCCAGCAGGCGCATCTGGTGGAGCGAATGAACCGCCGGCGTGAGATGGTGTTCCACCAGCGCATCACCCTCGTAAGGCAGAAAGCCGCCCATCACCAGAATGCGGGCTTGCTGGATGCCTCCGCGGCGCAGACCGACGCCTTCCTCGACGGAGCTGACCGCCAGCCAATTTGCGCCTTCGGTGGCCAGCACGCGCGAGACCTCGACTGCGCCGTGTCCGTAGGCATCCGCCTTGACCACCCCGGCGACCTCGACATCGGGGCCCACCACGGAGCGGACGTTGCGGTAGTTGAGAGCGATCTGCTGGCGCGAGACGACGACGTAGCAGCGGTAAGGAGCGGTCACTCTTTTCATTCTAGCGGGGGCTACGGCTCACGAAAGCAAGAGCCAAGTGATATCCTTGAACTGTTCCACCCATGCCGAAGGCTGGAAGAATCGATCTGGGACAAGCTGAGGGATTTGCGCTTTGAAATGTGAACGGCTGGTCTTCACGGGCCATGCCATCCAGCGAATGTTTGAGCGCGGGATTGAAAGAGGTGACGTGCGGACGGTCATCGCCGCTGGGGCGACGATAGCAGACTACCCGCACGACACTCCGCTCCCCAGCCGGCTGGTGCTCGGATTCGTGGGCGGCAGGCCGATCCATGTGGTGCTTGCGATCGATTCGTCGGCCGCGGCGTGCATCGTGGTGACGGTTTATGAACCGCGGCCGGATCAGTGGGAAACCGATTTCAGGGTACGGAGGGCAAAATGAATTGCGTGCTGTGCAAGCATGGTCAGACGCGCCCCGGACGGGCCACGGTAACTCTCCAGCGCGGGGCGACAACAGTGATCTTGAAGGGGGTGCCCGCCGACATCTGTGATAACTGCGGCGAGTACTATTTGTCGGACGATCTGACGGGCCAGGTGATGGAGCGCGCCGAGGCCGCCGTCAAGAGTGGCGCGGAGGTCGAGATCCTGCGGTTTGCGGCATAGGCAAGTCCCTATCCCAGCTCGCGCAGTAACTTCTCGTAAGCGTCCGTCACCACCTCCCAGGAGTACCGCTCGCGCACGCGGTCCATGGCACGCTGCCCGAGAGCCGCGCGATCCGCATCGCTCATCTCCAGCACCAGGCGCAGCTTCGCCGCCAGGTCGTCCGGCTCAAACGGAATCCCCACGCCGCCCGCGACTTCAGCGTTTTCCGGCGTATTGCGGTATAGCACCAGCGCGCCGCGTCCCATGGCTTCGATCAGCGCGGGGTGCGTGCCGCCCACCTCGGTGGCGTGAATGTACGCGAACGAGTGCGATCCCAGTTCGCGGTAGCCCGCGCCGTAGATGGCGCCGGGCATCACGATGCGCGGGTCCCGGGTATCGCGCACGCGGCGGATGTANNACCCGCTCGAACGCCTCGCGCACTTCGAGCGGATGGTTCTCCGGCTCCATGCGGCTCACGTAAAGGAAATACTTGCCGGGCTCGAGTCCCAGTTTCGCCAACGTCTCGCAACCTTCAACCCGGCCCACCTCCGCGCCGTATGGAATGAAGAACGTCTGTTTGCCCCAGCGCCGGCGGTAGTAGTCTTGTATGGCCAGCGCATCGGTGACCACCACCGTGGGGCAGAACGTGGCCAGCCATTCGGAAACCAGGTACCAGGTCTGGGCGAGCCGGTTCCACTTCTTGCGTTTGCGCTCGATGCCGTCCACATTCAGCGCCACCGGCATGCCGAAGATTCGCGGCAGCGCGGTGAAGATGGCGTTGGCGCCGTTGCAGTAGAGCGCCACGTCCGAGCGATGCCCCAGCAGGTGGAGCGTCGAAAGGAAGGCATGGGCGAGAGTATCGAGGTACTTATGGCGAATGGTGGGGAGATACTGAAGCCGGACGCCGCGATAATGCGGTTGGGGGAACGGCGTTCGACAATAGACCGTCACCTCGTGGCCGCGCGCCGCCAGGCGGACCGACAGTTCTTCGGCAAAAGTCTCGAATCCGCCGTAGCTGGCTGGTATGCCGCGCGTGCCGAGGAGGGCGATCCGCATGGGGAGCTGTGAAACAATCTGTTGACAGGCGAAAGCGCCTGTCAACCCTACGTCTTCGCGGTGGCGGAGCGCGAAAGCACTCGGACCATTTTCTTGGGCGCCTTCTTGGTCACCGGCGCGTACTGGAACCAGCTCGCCATGTACTCGTCGTCCACGCGCCGGCGGACCTGGATCTGGCGGCGCTTGGCGAGCACCCGCTTCAGGTTCCTCCCCAAATACCA
>PLMF01000198.1 GCA_003142355.1 Bryobacterales bacterium | reverse complement strand
GCCACGCGGCGATTCTCCATGAGCTTGTTGGTGGTCTTGGAGTAAGCCATGAAGCCCACTCGCATGGCGGTGAGCATGCCAACCGAGAGCAGGCTCAGCAAGGTGACGGCGATGAGGACCTCGATGAGCGTAGTGCCGGATTCGCGTCTCATTGGGGCGCCCCCACGGCCACGTCTCCGGGCCTCAAGACGCGCGAGCGATAGGCATCCAGCGTAAAGGTGCGGTGGTCATTGCCGGAAGCCCACCAGACTTCCAGCTCGATGCGGTCCAGGGCAAGCTGGCCGGGCGCGGGCGAGGGCGGCATCTCGAAGTTGACGAGACGCGCGCGCCAGCCGCTTTCGATGTCCCCGGTCAGGGCGCGGTCGAACGTGCCGCTCACCAGCGTATCGCGCGGCATGGCGTAATCCATCATCAGCTCGTTCATGCGCAGTCGCGCCAGTTGCACGGCCCGGTCGTAGTCGCGGAGCCGGGCGGCGTTGCGCGTGGCGCCCGAAATGCCGGAAAGCAGGCCGACCACCGCGACGGCCATGATCATGGTGGCGACCACCATCTCCAGAAGCGTGAATCCGCGCTCGCCCGTCACTCTTTGTCGACGCTTTCCACGCGCGGAAAGCCGGTCATGGGGTCAAGCCGTACGATCCGGCGCGTACCGCGCTGGTTGGCAATCTGAATCCCGATGCCCGGGACCGAGGCGCCCGGCATGAGAATGAGGCGGCGCGCGCCTTGGGGATCGTCGGGATTCTGCGGCAGCACGGCTTCGATGGCGATGCCCTCCGGAAGCCTCAGCTCGCGCGTGAATCCAGGCTCGTTGGAGTACAGCGTGAGGAGATTGTCCTTGGGGGAAATGATCAGTTCCATGGGCTGCTGGCGGCGCTCGGCGCGATTCACCGCGGCGTTCAGGAAACTGGCCAGCGAATCGGTGGCGGAGGATAGGCGCACGCTGTCCAGGCCGGCCGACACCGCGGGAAAAGTGATGCCCACCATCAGGCCGATGATCGCCACCACGATCATCATCTCGACCAGGGTGACGCCCGCGGCCTTTCCCCGGCCCCCGGCCCCGACCCGCAAAACCGGCGGGTGCCCCGCCTGGCCCCTGCCTTTACTGGCTCTTCCAACTGAGAATGTCTGCATTCAACCCTTCGCCGCCGGGCTGGCCGTCGGCGCCCAGGCAGACGATATCCGGCTCGTCGCCGTGCTCACCCGGATACTTGTATACGTAGTCATGGGCCCACGGGTCTCTAGGGATGTCCTGGGGCATGTAGGGTCCGGCCCACTGGTTTAAATCCCCCGGCCTTACGCGCAAGGCCTGCAAGCCCTGCTCGGTGGTGGGGAACGTGCCCGTGTCCAGTTTGTAGGCGCCCAGCGCGGTCATGAAGTTGTGGATCTGGGCGCGTGCCGCGGTGATGCGGGCCGTGTCGCCGTGCTTCAGAATGGAGGGTCCGACCAGCGCCGCAAACAGCGCGATGATGGTCATCACCACCAGCATTTCGATCAGGGTGATGCCCGCCCGACCGCGTCTCCCGTTTCTTCGTTTTCGTTGGAACATGGTTACACCGCCACATCGTTGATGCTGGTTATCGCGAGCAGCATGCTCAAAATCAGGGCTCCTACCATCACGCCCATCACCAGGATCACGAGTGGCTCGAAGATCGCGGTGAAACGCTTGATGGAGGCCCGAGTATCGGTTTCGTAAATATCCGCCATCCGGGCGAACATCTGGTCCAGCCGGCCAGTCTCTTCCCCCACCGTCAGCAGGTGCGACGCCAGCGGAGGGAAGACCCCGGACTTGCGGACCGGGACGGCGATTCCCTCGCCGCGCTTGACGCCCTGGGCCACGCCCTCGAGCGCCCCGGAAATGATCTTATTGTTCAGCGTGGCGGCGGCGATGGCGATGGATTGCACCAGCGGCACCGTGTTGGCCACCAGGGTCGCCATGGCGCGCGCGAATCGCGCCGTCTCGGCCTTGAGGAGCGTTTCGCCCAGCATGGGAATCTTGAGCCGCGCCCCATCCCACCACAGGCGGCCGGCGATCGTGCGCGTGTACGTGGTCCAGAAAATGATGGATGCCACCAGGGCCGCCGCGCCGATCCACCAGTAGGCCTGAATAAATGCGCTGGCCTCGAGCATGATCTTGGTGGGCACGGGGATCTTCAAGTGGGAGTCGGCGAAGACCGCGGCGAAGCGCGGCACCACGAAGGTCAGCAGAATCAGGATGGAGCTCAACCCCACCATGGCCAGCAGCGCCGGGTAAATCATCGAGGAGATGATGTAGTTGCGCAGGTCGTCGCGCGAGCGCTCGAAGTCGGCCAGCCGCTCGAAGATCGCGGCCACCGCGCCCGAGGCTTCACCCGCCCGTACCATGTTGACGTAGAGGTCGGAAAAGTGGTCCGGATGAGTGGCCAGGCTGTCGGCCAGGGACTTGCCGCCCTTGAGCACGCGCAGGATGTCGAGCACGATGAAACGGAAGGCGGGCTTCTCGGTCAGCTCGCTGGTGATGGAAATAGCGCGGTCCAGCGGTACCCCGGCCGTGAGCAGCGTGGCCAGTTCCTGGGTGAAGAACAGGACGTCGCGGCGCCGGCCTGTGCCGAACGAGGGCAGTTTGATCTCGAAGGACGTTCCCTTGGGAGCCACTCCCACGTAAACCGGAGTGAGCCCCTGCTTGCGCAGTTCGCCGGCAACCATCTTTTCGTTGTCGCCCGTGAGCCGGCCGCTGCGGACCTTGCCGTCCGCAGCCACCGCCCTGAAGAAGAAGGTCGCCATCAGAATTCCTGCGTAACCCGCATGGCTTCCTGCACCGTGGTGACGCCCTCGCGGATTTTTCTCCAGCCGTCCTCGCGCAGGTTATGCATGCCCTGGCGGCGCGCGGCCCTGGTCAGCGCGGAGGCGTCCGCATTGTTCATGATGAGCTTGCGCATCTCATCATTCACATCCATCATCTCGAAAATGCCCATGCGTCCGGTGTAGCCCGTGCCGTTGCACTCGGGGCATCCGGCGCCGCGGAACGTCTCGACGTTTTCGCCGTCCGGCGAGAGGGCCAGGCCCGCCGGCACCCGGCAGTGCGGGCAGATTACCCGCACCAGGCGCTGCGCCAGCACCGCCACCAGCGACGANNGTGGAAAAAACCAGGTGGCCGGTGAGCGCGGCGCGGATGGCGATATCGGCGGTTTCGCGGTCGCGGATTTCACCCACCATGATCACGTCGGGGTCCTGGCGCACGATGTGACGCAGGCCCGCGGCGAAAGTCAGGCCGATCTGCGGGTTGACGTGGATCTGGTTGATCCCGTCCATTTGATACTCCACCGGATCTTCGATGGTGATGATCTTCTTGTCCGGAAGGTTGATGCGTTTGAGCGCCGAATAGAGCGTAGTGGACTTGCCGCTGCCGGTGGGCCCGGTCACCAGAAAGATGCCGTGGGGCAGGCTGGTGAAATGCTCCATGCGCTCCAGCATGTGGTCGTCGAAGCCCAGCCGGCGAAGGTCGTAGAAATCGCCGGCGGAGCGGTCCAGCAGGCGCATCACGACGCTTTCGCCATACAGCGTGGGCAAGGTGGAAACGCGCAGATCCACTTCGCGGCCCACGACCTTGATCTTGATCCGTCCGTCCTGTGGCAGGCGGCGTTCGGCAATGTTGAGCTTGGCCATCAGTTTGAGGCGCGAAACGATGGCGGCCTTCAGCTCGCGCGGCGGCGGNNAGGTCGGCCATGGCCTGCTCGTCTTCGCCCTCGCCCAACTGCGCGCGCCGCTCGCCTTCTCCGTAGTACTTCTCGATGGCGTCCAGGATTTCCTGCTCCGCCGCCAGCACCGTCTGGATTTGCAGCCCCGAGAAGGCGCGCACGGCCGCGATGGTTTCGAAGTCCAGCGGGTCGGCCATGGCGATGGTCAGGGTGGAATCGACAAGCGCCACCGGGAAGGCCCGGCACTGCCGCAGGAAGCGGTGCGAAAGCCCGTCGATCTCGGGCGCCGAAGGCGGGGGGTTGTCCAGCGTGACTACCGGCACCCCGAGTTGATCGGAAAGCGCCGCCAGCACGTCGCGCTGGGCGATGAGGCCCATGTCGACCAGAATCTTGCCCAGCTTGTCGCCGCGCTCTTTCTGGATCTCCAGGGCGCGCTCCAGGTCTTCGGCCTCGATCTTCTTGCGATCCACCAGGATTTCGCCCAGGCGCATCGAGCGAGGGCTGGGCGCGGACGCCGCCGCCGCGGACTCATTCTCCGAATCGGGAGGAAGCGTGGGGATCACTTATTGTTCTTCCGTCTGGACCGCTCCGGTGACGGCGGCCCTGCGGTCGCCCTTCATCACGATCTCACCGGGCAGGCCCCGCGTGTCTTCCCAGGGAAGGTATAGCAGGCGGACTGCAATCACCACCTGCTGGTTGTCCGGGATGGCAGTGAGCGCCGTGGCCGAGTCCCGCCACGCGTCGCGCATTGCCTGCTTCAGCATGGGCAGCCGATCAAGCTTCCGCTGGTGAACCTTTGCCTTCTCCGGTTCGGTCATCATCGTATGAAAGGGGTTGAGGCCGGGTGTGATAATGAGGCTGGCTTCGACGGTGAAGACCGCGCCGTAACCGTCGAGATAGATGCCGCGCGAGGCTCCCAACACGTCCATGGGATCGTTGGCGCCTCCCAAACTGGCGAGCTTGGTGTCCAAGCGTCTTTCCACATCGGCCAGGGTCTGCCGGGGTACGCGGGGCTTCTCGGTGGGGGTTACCGACCTGGCCGGTGCGGCGGCCGATGCCACCGTCGGTTCGGCGGCCGGTGGCCTGGGAAGCTGGGCCCATGCCGGAGCAAGGGATAGTACCAACAATATGGCTGCGGACTTCATTTCAATTCTCCATTGTCCGCGCGCGGCGGACCGTAATTACTGGCGGATATCCTGATCGCGTTGGCACGCCGCTGGGAATAATCCCATTCCTCGGCTGCCACCAGGAGGCGCTGGCGCGTGCTTTCCAGTTCGGCCACCAGTTGTTTGGTTTTCTCGGTCTGACGGGCATCGACCTGGGCCACGGCTTTGGCGACCGCAGTGTCGATGCGGGATTGGATTTCAGTGTCGGAGATGGCTTTCACTACCTGCGGCGCGCCGGGCCGAAGAACGGCGATCTGCCCCACTGGGCGTAGCGCCGATACCACAATCGCGATGGAAAGCATGGCTGCCGAGGCGAAGGCCAGCCGCGCGGTGGATCCCCACAATGCGGCCCACCAGCGCCGCCAGGGCGACGGTTCGAAAACCTGGTCGGAGACGAAACCGATGCGCTGGGGAATCTCTTCTTCCCGCAGCGCAAACAAGGCGGCCTCCGTGAGACGCAGCCGGTCCAGCTCTTCCAGGCACGGCTGGCAGTTCCTGACGTGGGCTTCCACCTGGCGCTGCTCGGATTCGGGCAACTCCTTGAGGAAGTAATCCCTCAAATCGAACGGTGAGCAACTCATGAGACACCTCGTGNNATTTCGGCCATCTCTTCGAATTTGAATCCCTGGTAGATCTTGAGCACCACCGACTCGCGCTGTTCCGGCGACAGCCGTCCCAGCGCGCTCGAGACGGCCAGGCTCAATTCGATAGGGAAAACCGAGCTTCCGCCCACGGTGATTCCGGTTCCTGTGGCCTCCGGCGGAACTCCTTCCACATCGGTTTCGGGCCTGCGTTTGCGGAACATCGAGTAGGCCTCGTTATGTGCGATGCGGTAGAGCCAGGGGGCGAACCGCCCTGGATCGTCGAGTTTGCGAAGGTTCTGATAGGCTTTCAAAAAAACGTCCTGCGCCAGGTCCAGAGCGTCTTCACGGTTGCCGGTGATGCGCAGCAGGTAGTTGTACACACGTTTCTCCCACCGGGACACAAGGAGGTTGTATGCCTCCACGCCGCCCCGGGCAGCCTGCTGAATCAGGTCGGCATCTTCGACCGCCCGAAAGATCAAATCTGGCTCCTGGTGAAAAGACGCACTACTCCTCCAAAAAGTCGGACACGGTATATAACCAGTTTATCGGGAATCGCGTGGGACAGATCATCGCCGCAAGGCGATTGTCCGCCCCACCTTACCGGATGCGTTCGTCTTTTTCGATTTTGCCGTCGCGGATGTGGATCACGCGGTGGGCGTGCAACGCGATGTCGTG
>PLMF01000327.1 GCA_003142355.1 Bryobacterales bacterium | reverse complement strand
GCCGCCGCCGGCGCCAGTTTTCGAAAAGCGCTCGAGGGCGACAGTGCCGACCCCGATTATCATTTCAACCTGGGCTGCGTGCTGTGGCAATCGGGCCAATACCCGGCGGCTGTCGAAAGCTTCCGCGCCGCGGTGGCGCGCAATCCCAACGATGCCGAAGCCACCGTCATGTTAGGCCGTGCATTGAAACAGGAGGTCCCGCGCCCCGGAGATCCCCGAACGCAGGCCCGCGAGCGGCTGAAGACCAACTACGAAGAGGCCGCCTACCGCCAGCTCCAGGCGGAACTGGCGGCCAAGTAGCGCGGCGCGTTCTTACTTCTTCTTCTTGCCTTCGGGCACTTCCACAATGGTGGTGGACTTGATGGTGTCCAGCTTGGGGAAATTCTTGTCGAGATAGGCTTTGCCCTCAGTGGTGATGGCGCCCTGATCCGGCTTTTCCCCATAACCGCTATAGAGGCCCTCGGCCACGCTCATGCCCGAAACCACGGATCCAAACGCGGCGAATCCCTGGGCATCCAGCGGCGTGTTGTCGGCGAAGTTGATGAAGAACTGGGTGGTNNGGATTGGCCGGAAGGCCAAACTGCACAATGAAATTCGGCACGTACCGGAAGAAGGCCGCGTCATCGAAGAATTTGTTGACGACGAGGTTGTAGAAGCGGTCCGCTCCCAGGGGAGCCCAGGCACGATGCACTTCGACCACGAAGTCGCCATGCGTGGTGGTAAATTTCACCCGATACAAATCCGGCGCCGTGGCTTTCAGGGTGGACGGATTCATCAGGTTGGGGGTGGGCGCCGCAGCAGGCGCCGGAGGCGGAGCTTGGGCAAGCATCGCAGTCCCGGAAACGAGTAGCAGAATTAAGGCTTTCATCAGTCCAGATTATAACCGGAGTGCCGCCCCGCGCGCACCTTGGCCTGGCGCAGACTCCCGCAACAGAGATGATAATAGGGACATGGAACAGCGATTACTCGGCAGAAGCGGCTTGAGCGTCTCGTCGCTCAGTTTTGGAACCATGACGTTCGGAGGCAAGGGCCGGCATTCCGGCATGGGCGCCCTCGGTGTGGAACAGGCCCGCCGCCTGGTCGACATTGCCATCGACCACGGCGTCACGCTGTTTGACACGGCCGACATCTATTCGGAAGGGCTCGCCGAAGAAGTGCTCGGCGCGACCCTGAAGGGCCGGCGGCAGAATGTGCAGATCGCCACCAAGGCCTTCTCGCGGATGGGGCCGGGACCGAACGACCTGGGGTTGTCGCGCCACCACCTGATAGAGGCCTGCGAGGCCAGCCTGCACCGCCTCGGCACCGATTACGTCGACTTGTACCAGGCGCACTCCATGGACTCCCTCACACCCATGGAGGAGACTCTGGAGGCTTTCGATCTCCTCGTCCGCCAGGGCAAGGTCCGCTACGTTGGATGCTCCAATTTCTCCGCGTGGCAGACCATGAAAGCCGTCGCCATTTCGGAGCGTAGTGGCTTGGCGCGCTATGTCAGCCAGCAAATCCAATACTCTTTGCTGGTCCGCGACGCCGAATACGAGCTGATTCCGATGGGCCTCGACCAGGGTGTGGGCGTGATGGCCTGGAGCCCGCTGATGTTCGGACTGCTTTCGGGCAAGATCCGGCGCGACGCGCCACAGCCAACCGAGGGCCGGCTGGCCACAATCGGGGCGCCCATCAAAGTGGACTGGGAGCGGCTCTATCGCATTGTCGACGTGATGCTGGCGATCGCCGCCGGGCGCGGCGTCACGCCGGCGCAGGCGGCGCTCAACTGGGTTCGCGGCAAACCGGGCGTGGACACGGTCATCGTGGGTGCGCGCACCGAGGAGCAACTCCGGGACAATCTCGCCTCGGCTACCTGGCAGCTAACCGTCGAGGAGATGGCCCGCCTCGATGAGGCCAGCGCCGTCCCGGAGCCTTACCCGTACTGGCACCAGCAGACCTGGGCCGGGGCGCGGAACCCGCGTGTGCCGGCACAAAGATAGCCGACTCTCAGGCCGGCGCCCCCGCCGCCAACTGCCGCAGCACGTACGGCAGAATGCCGCCGTTGCGGTAGTATTCCACTTCCTGCGGCGTATCCACCCGCACGTCCACGGTGAACTGCTTCTGCGAGCCGTCCTCCGCCACCGCGCGCACCGTGGCCCGGCGCCCGCCGCCATTGAGCGCCGCCGCCACGCCTTCAATGTGGAACGTCTCTCGGCCCGTCAGCCCCAGCCCGGCGGCGTTCTCCCCCGCCCTGAACTGCAGCGGCAGCACCCCCATCCCCACCAGGTTGGTGCGGTGGATGCGCTCGAAGCTCTCGGCGATNNCCCTTCGCCGCCCAGTCGCGCGAAGAACCGGAGCCGTACTCCTTACCCGCCAGGACCAGCAGCGGCACGCCCTCTTCCTGATACTTCATGGAAGCGTCGTAGATGAACATCTGCCCGCCGTCCGGCAGGTGCAGGGTCCAGCCGCCCTCCGTGCCCGGCGCAAGCTGGTTGCGCAGCCGGATGTTGGCCAGCGTGCCGCGCACCATCACCTCGTGATTGCCGCGGCGCGCGCCGAACGAATTGAAGTCCTTGGGCTCCACTCCCTGCGCAATCAGGTAGCGGCCCGCCGGCCCATCCTTGGGAATCGAGCCGGCCGGCGAAATGTGATCGGTGGTCACGGAATCGCCCAGCAGCGCCAGCACCCGCATACCGTGGAAGTCCGCCAGCGGCTGGTTCGGGTCCGCCATGTGGTCGAAATACGGCGGCTTCTTGATGTAGGTCGAGCGCTCGTCCCAGTGGTAGATGCCGCCAGTGGGCACGGGCATGGTCTGCCAGTTCCGGTCGCCGTCGAAAGCGTGCGCGTATTCGTGCTCGAACATGCCAGGGGTGACGGCACTGCGCACGGCGTTCCGCACCTCTTCGTCCGAGGGCCAGATGTCGCGCAGGTATACCGGCTGGCCGGCGGGGTCATGGCCCAGCGGATCGGTGGTCAGGTCGATATCCACGGTTCCCGCCAGCGCGTACGCCACCACCAGCGGTGGAGAGGCCAGGTAGTTGGCCTTCACCAGCGGATTGATGCGCCCTTCGAAGTTCCGATTGCCGCTCAGCACGCCCGCCACCACCACGTTGTCTTTTTGCACCGCCTGGGCCACCGATTCGAGCACTGGGCCGCTGTTGCCGATGCAAGTGGTGCAGCCGAATCCCACCAGGTGGAATTTGAGCTGTTCGAGATACGGCATCAGGCCGGCCTCGCGATAGTAGTCGGCCACCACCTTCGATCCCGGCGCCAGGCTGGTCTTCACCCACGGCTTCACCGTCAGGCCGCGCTCCACGGCTTTCTTGGCGAGCAGGCCGGCGGCCAGCATCACCGAGGGGTTGGACGTGTTGGTGCAGCTCGTGATGGCGGCGATCGCCACCGCGCCGTTGCCCATCGCGCCGGCTGCGGTCGCCGGCAGGTTGGGAAAAGCCGCGCGGAAGTTTTTCTTCACGTCCGGCAGCTCGACGCGGTCCTGCGGACGCTTCGGCCCCGCCATCGACGGCACGACGCTCGCCAAATCCAGTTCCAGCTTGTCGGAGTAGACCGGGTCCGGGGTGGCGTCGGTGCGGAAGAGTCCCTGCTCCTTGGTGTAGGCTTCCACCAGCGCCACCAGATCGGGATCGCGGTTGGTGAACTTGAGGTACTCGAGCGTCTCCTGGTCCACCGGGAAGAAGCCCATAGTGGCGCCGTACTCGGGCGCCATGTTGGCCACCGTGGCGCGGTCGGCCAGGCCCAGCGCGCTCAGGCCGGCGCCATAAAACTCGACGAACTTGCCCACCACGCCCTTCTTGCGCAGAATCTGGGTGATGGTCAGCACCAGGTCGGTGGCGGTGCAGCCTTCCTTCAGCTTGCCGTGGAGCTTGAAGCCGACCACCGGCGGCAGCAGCATCGAAATGGGCTGTCCCAGCATGCAGGCCTCGGCTTCAATGCCGCCGACGCCCCAGCCGAGCACGCCCAGGCCGTTGATCATGGTGGTATGGGAATCCGTGCCCACCACCGAATCCGGGTAGGCCTGCCCCGACTCCGAGCGGAACACCACCGGCGCCAGGTACTCCAGATTGATTTGGTGGACGATGCCCGTATCGGGCGGCACCACGCGGAAATTGCGGAACGCGGTTTGTCCCCAGCGCAGCAGGATGTAGCGCTCGCGGTTGCGCTGGAATTCGAGCAGCGCGTTCAAATCGAAGGCCTGGCCAGTGCCGAAATGGTCCACCTGCACGGAGTGATCGATCACCAGATCGGCCGGCAGCAGCGGGTTGGCGCGATGCGGGTCGGCGCCCATGGCGGCCAGCGCGTCGCGCATGGCCGCCAGGTCCACCACGCACGGNNCCGGTGAAGTCCTGCAGCAGCACCCGCGCCGGCATGAAGCTGATTTCCTTGGAATTGGCGCCCTCACCGCGCGCCACCAGGGCCACGTCATCGGTCGAAACCCGGCGGCCGTCCTCGTGCCGCAGCAGGTTCTCCAGCAGGATTTTGGTCGAGAACGGGAGGCGCGCCACATGGCCCACACCCGTTTCTTCGAGGCGAGAGAGGCGAAAACACTCGTACTCTGAGTTACCTACGCGCAGCTTTACAGCCGCGCCGAAACTGTTCTTCGACATCAGTTTGATTATAGTGGCCGGAGCCTCAAGCAGCCAGAGAAAAGGAGCTTGCCCCGGAACCCTCGTTCGTGGAGAATGGACTTGAACCCATCGCCAGGAGGTGAAGTGTGCAGGCACGGTTTACAGCGGTCGTGGCGGCGGTCGCGATGTTGTCGGTCTTCGCCGCAGTCGGTAGGGGGCAGGCGGCACAGCCCAAGCCTCTTGTGAATGCCGACATCGTCAAGATGGTCAAAGCGGGGCTCGCGGAGAATACCGTTGTGTTGGCGATCCAGAACAAGCCCAGCTCTTTCGACACCGACCCGGAAGAACTGATCCGTCTGAAGGAACAGGGCGTCTCGCAGGCGGTTCTGAATGCCATGCTGAACGCTTCCAATCCGGCCCCGGCGGCGCCGCCTCCGTCCGAACCCCCGCCGGCGGCCCAGCAGACGCAACCCGATCAAGGTCCCGCGGGAGTCTGGGTGGAGTTTTTCGGGGTCTGCCCGAGGAATGATCTGACGATCTTCAAACCGACCATCTACGCCAACCAGACAGAGCTGGCGCGCNNACCACGATCAGCTACAACATTGCCCAGGTCGACCCCTCGGTGGCCCAAGACGAGATGGAGCGCCACGGTGTGGCCGCGCTCGACCTGAGCCGGGTTCTGGCCCCCAAAATGGTTACCGTGAACACCGACATCTCGCCCCCCGAGTTCGTGCCGCGGCAGTAGGAGCCCGTCCAAACGTCAGCCGGCACCCGTCTCGGCCGCCACCGGACGGAACCCTTTCATGTGTGACCCTCCTCGTTTAC
>PLMF01000130.1 GCA_003142355.1 Bryobacterales bacterium | reverse complement strand
TATTTAAGTGGCATTGGGCGGTGCCGCCTGCCAACCGATTTTCTTACAGCTTCCCAGGGAGTAGGGGCCATGTTGCCTCTTTCAGCACCCTGCTCCAGGACATCGTGCCCAACGCCGCCCAGACGAATCGGCTCTGTGGTATAGTGTGGGCTGAAAAGCTTTTGGACACTACGAACCCGAATGGACTGGAGCCTTGGCCCCGCAAGTCCATTGGGTTCAGCTAGATAGCTTATTTGACAGGAACGCGGGAGTAATTCAGTGGTAGAATGCCAGCTTCCCAAGCTGGACGTCGCGGGTTCGAGTCCCGTCTCCCGCTCCATAACCTTCTGTGTCAGCGCCGGATTGCCGCTCCCAAAAGGCGGCCCAGGCTTAATGCGCGCCACGCCCCATTCGTCGCGGCGTTCATTGGCGCTCAATTCCACGCCGCCGCCGCAGTCCGGCGCGCCTGGCGCGAGGGCGCGCGCGTCTGCCCCAAGGTGCGACAGCACGCGCTCGTCCACCTCCACCACCTGCTGCATGCGGTCGATGATGGCGCCGGGCTCGCCGAATCCGAGATGTTAACCGCCCCGCCAGTACCCGGTTTTTCCGAAACGGTCGCGAAGCCGCGATCCACCATGGGCTTGGCCACGCCTTCCAGTACTCGTGCGAGGGATCTGACGTCTGGTTTTCGGTGCTAGCGCATGATCCACCCGCCATCGACGTTTAGGGTCTGGCCTGTCATGCCGTCGCTGAGGTCACAGGACAAGAAGAGTGCTGCACGGGCGATGTCGATGGGCAGAATGCGGCGTTGGAGACTCTGCGCTGCCACATACTCTTTGATCTGTTCCTCTGATACAACTGCTTTTTCCGCTTCGACGAGAACGGCGCCGGGAGTGATGCAGTTGATGTGTATGTTGTGCTTGCCGACCTCACGGGCGAGGGAACGCGACAATCCGATGACGCCTCCTTTTGAAGCGACATAGTGGGCGAGGTTAGGGACACCGAGATGGAACGTTACGGATGAGATGTTGACAACTTTTCCTCGGTGGCGGCCGATCATGTGGGGGAGCACGGCCTGCTGTAAATGGAACATGCTCTTCAGATTGATATCGTGCATTTCGTCCCACTGCCGCTCGGTCATCGTCAGGAAGTCGTGGCGCGGATAGATCCCGGCATTGTTGACCAAAACGTCGATCTGGCCCCACTCCTGAATCGTTCGGGAAACGGCCGCGTCGATGCCCGGGCGGTCGCGCACATCAACATTGACGGCGATCGCGCGTTGACCCGACGGGTCGAGAGAATGCGCAGTCGCTTGGTTCGCTTTCGCATTCCTGTCGAGTAATACAAGTCGCGCTCCATGGTCGGCAAAGAGACGCGCAATCTCCTGTCCGATGCCGGTGCCGGCACCGGTGACCAGCGCAACCTTGGAATCTAGCAACATCGGCTATATTCCAGCGCCGTGGGCGGCGTTTCGCGCCGCATCCGCTACCTCGGAGGCCGCCGCAACCGCAGCGCCAGCCGGTGACCATCACCGCGCGCCGCGGCTGAACCGGGCGTACCCCGGCCCTACGCGCGTTTTGCCGGTACACGCGGGTTCCGCGCCCCGGCCCAGGTCTGCTGGTGCCAGTAAGGATAAGGCTCCGGGACGGCGCTGGCCTCATCGAGGCGAGCCATCTCCTCGGCGCTCAGCTCCCACGTGGCCGAGGCGAGATTGTCCCGGAGCTGCTCCTCGGTGCGCGCACCCACGATCACCGTGTCCACGCCCGGTTTGCCGCGAACCCAGTTGAGCGCCACCTGCGCTGTTGTGACGCCGCGCCCGGCGGCGATCGCCAGCATCACATCCACGATGCGATAGAGCCGCTCCCAGTCTACTTTGATGGGTGCCCCGAGCGCGGCCAGCCGGCCTTCGGCGGGCTGCGGCGCGCCGCGCCGGATCTTGCCCGAAAGCAGCCCGAAAACCAGCGGACTCCATGCCATCACACCCGCGCCCTGGTCGAGACCCATCGGAATGAGCTCGTATTCGGCGTCGCGGACCAGCAGAGAGTACTGGATCTGCTGGCTGACGTAGCGCGCCAGGCCGGTGCGCTCCGAAATGGCGATGGCCTTCATCGTCTGCCAGGCGGAGAAATTGGAGCATCCGATGTAGCGGACCTTGCCCTGACGGACGAGGGTATCGAAAGCCCCCAGCGTCTCCTCCATGGGCGTGAGGGAGTCCATCGAGTGCGCCTGGTAGAGGTCGATGTAATCGGTGCCGAGGCGCTGCAGGCTGGCCTCGCAGGCCCCAATCAGGTGGTGGCGCGACAACCCCAGGTCGTTCGGTCCCGCCCCCATCCGCGAGAAGGCCTTAGTGGCGATCTGCACATTCTGCCGCCGGCCCTTCAGGGTCGCGCCGAGCACTTCTTCGGCGAACCCTTCCGAATAGATGTCGGCGGTGTCAAACAGTGTGACGCCGTGGTCGATCGCAAGATCGACCAGGCGGCGGGCCTGTTCCACACCGAGGGCGCCCATGGCCGAATGCCGGCCCTTGCCTCCAAACGTCATGGTTCCGAAACTGAGCGACGAGACGCTCAA
>PLMF01000104.1 GCA_003142355.1 Bryobacterales bacterium | reverse complement strand
ATACTCAGGGGTGAACGTCCCATACCCCAAGTATGCGCCAAAACATTTTGAATTGGAATTGTTTTTTAGAATGTTTTCAGGCGGTCATAGCACTAGTTGCGGCATCGCATGCCTACGCGCGGCTGCGCCAACTCCGGGGCAAGGTTCGCTTCACGCGTACGTTAGCCCGGTTGAAGGCCGATCGATGATCGCGGTCGACACCAGCACCTGGATCGGATTCCTCGAAGGAGATGGCGGCGAGGACGCGGAGTTGCTCGACAAGGCGCTCCAGGACCGGCAAGTGCTGATGGTGCCCGTTGTGCTCACCGAGGTGTTGAGTGACCCGAAGCTTCCTTCAGAGGTTTCGCAGACTCTTTCGGAGCTGCCGCTCATCGAGGTCGAGCCTGGCTATTGGCAGCGGGCTGGCGAGTTGCGAGCGAAGGTGTTGGCCAAGCGCCGTAAGGCGCGCCTGGGCGCTGCATTGATCGCGCAAAGCTGTATCGATCACGGGATTCCTCTTCTTACGCGAGACCGGGATTTCCGTGCATTCGCCGCAGCCGCCGGCCTCGATCTCGTCATTGGCACTGACTAACCGCCAAGCGAGCACGCCTCGCAGGATCGAGCCGTGCGCAATGCCAGCGCCCCGGTCGGGCAAGCCTCGGCGCACTCGCGCGCTACTTTGCGCAACCCGCTCGAGAGTGGCTGGCCGAAGGGCACTGCCACGGCCACGTCGAAGCCGCGGCCGATCATCGCCAGGCCAGGCCTTTCGTCCGCGGCGGCGGCGATGCGCACGCACGCGTCGCAACAGATGCACTTGCCCGGCTCGTAGATCACCTCGGGATGGGAAAGATCCTGCGAGAAGCGGCGGCGCGCGCCTGCGAAACGATACACATCCACGCCGTATTCGGTGGCCAGCGTTCGCACCAGGCAGCAGTCCGCTTTGCGGCAGCCGCAAGTCAGGCAACGGCGCGCCTCGCGCACCGCATCCTCGTCCGAGAGCCGGCTTTCCACCTCGTCGAAGCTCCGCATGCGGCGCTCGATGCCGCGAAAGATGGCGGCCCGCTCGGCGTCGTCTATGGGGCGCATGGCGATAGCGGCCATGGCCGGTTCCCCGGTGACGGCTTCGCCCGACAGGAACTGATGCATTGCGGCCGCGGCCATTCTTCCCGCGGCCACCGCACGGACGGCCAGATCCGCGCCCAGCACCGCGTCGCCCCCGGCGAAAACTCCGGGCAGGTTTGTCTCGAGCGTCCGTTCATCGGCGGCGATGCCCCAGGCGGTGACATCAAGCCCTTCCTGTTCGGCCAGCGATCGCTCCACCGATTGCCCGATGGCCGCGATCACCGTGGTGCACCGAATCGTGAAATCGGAGCCATCCAACGGCACCGGCCGGCGGCGCCCCGAGGCGTCCGGTTCGCCGAGCGTCATCCGCCGGCAAGTCAGCACGTTCCGTTCCAGCCGCACGGGCGCGACCAGGAAGTCGAGATGCACACCTTCGGCTTCCGCGGCCTCCACTTCCTCCATCAAACAAGGCATCTCTTGCCGGCCGCGGCGATAGAGCACCCGCACGTTCCGGGCGCCCAACCGGATCGCGGAGCGGGCGCAGTCCATGGCGGTATTGCCGCCGCCGACCACCGCCACATCGTCGCCCAACGACGGCGCGTTCCCGCAGGCCACGCGCTCCAGAAACTCGATTCCCGCGAGGGCGTGTTCCTCGCCTTGGCAGCGGAGCCCCTGGGCGCGCTGCGCCCCGATGGCCACGAACACCGCGTCGTGGCGCTCGCGCAGTCCGGCCAGCGTGAAGTGCTCCCCCCACCGCTCGCCCATGCGGAACCGTGCGCCCAGCCGCCGGATGGCGTCGATCTCCACATCCAGCGCATCCTTCGGCAAGCGGTTGGCGGGGATTCCGTAGCGCAGCATGCCTCCGGGGAGCGCGTGCGCGTCGAAGAGCGTGCAGTCGTGGCCGTTTCTTGCGAGATAATAAGCGGCGGCCAGCCCCGCGGGCCCCGCACCTACGATTGCTACTCGCTTCCCGGTCGATGGTGGGGCAGGTCTGCGACCTGCCAAACGCATCTCGGCCACGTAGCGGTGCAGAGCGCCGATTGCGAGCCCCTGGTCGAGATCCGAGCGGCGGCATTCGCGCTCGCACAAACGTGGGCAGATGCGGCCGAGCGAACCGGGCAGCGCCAGCCGGTCGGCGATCACCTCCATCGCGCGGTGAATGTCCCCCGTCGCGATGCCATACACGAACCCCGGAATATCCAGCCCGGCCGGGCACTGGGCGGCGCACGGCGCCACGCACTCTCCGGCGTGGTCCGAGAGCAGAAGTTCCAGCGCCATCTTGCGCGCCGTGCGGACGTCCTCGCTCCCGGTGACTACCACCATACCCTCCGCGACGGGCATGCCGCAGGCGGGCGCGAGCGTGCGCCGGCCTTCGATCTGGACCGCGCAGACAAAGCATGACGCGGCCGGCTCGATTCCCGGCACGTGGCACATGGTCGGGATGCGTATGCCGAGCCACCTGGCCGATTCCAACACGGTGGTCCCCGGTGGTACGCTGATCCGCCGCCCGTCGATCGTCAAGTTCACCATGGCCCGCCTATAGCACCTCGATGGCGTCGTCCTGGCATGCCTGTCGGCACATGTCGCAACGCGTGCAAAGCTGGTCGTCCACCTCGTGCTTCTCGTACGGGCGATAAGCGATGGCGCCCACCGGGCAGGCTTGTGCGCACAGCGTGCAGCCGATGCAGTTCGCCGTCACCCGATACCGGATCAGCGCCGGGCAGCGGCCGGCCGGGCAGCGCCGCTCGCGCAGGTGCGCTTCGTATTCCTCGCGGAAGTACCGGAGCGTGGTCAGCACCGGGTTGGGCGCGGTCTGGCCCAGCCCGCACAGGCTGCCGCGGCCCACATAATCGGCCAGCGTTTCGAGTTTTTCCAGATCGTCCGGCCGGCCTTTTCCCTCGCACAGGCGCTCCAGAATCTCGAGCATGCGTTTGGTGCCGATCCGGCAGAAGGTGCACTTGCCGCAGGATTCCGCCTGCGTGAACTTCAGGAAGAAGCGGGCGATATCCACCATGCAATCGCGGTCGTCGAGCACCACCAGCCCGCCCGACCCCATGATGGCGCCGGTTTGAGCCAGGGCGTCGTAGTCGATCGGCGTATCGGCCAGCCGTGCCGGAATGCACCCCCCGGACGGTCCCCCAAGCTGCACGGCTTTGAACGCCCGCCCATTCTTGATGCCGCCGCCGATGTCCTCCACTACTTCGCGTATGGTGATGCCCATGGGGACTTCGATCAGGCCGCCGCGGTTGATCTTCCCGGCCAGCGCGAAGACCTTGGTCCCCCGGCTGCTGGGTGTGCCGAGCGCCGCGAATGCGCCCGCGCCGTGGCGGATGATCCAGGGCACGCATGCCAGCGTCTCGACGTTGTTGATGACGGTCGGCCGTCCGCGAAAGCCCCGCTCGACGGGGTAGGGAGGCCGCAGCCTGGGCATGCCGCGCTTCCCTTCGAGCGACTGAATGAGAGCGGTCTCCTCGCCGCAGACGAATGCGCCCGCGCCCTCGCGGACCTCGAGGTGCAGCCCCCTCAGCAAGCCGCGCTCCTCCGCCTGCCGGATAGCCGCCCGTATATGGCGCACGGCCAGCGGGTACTCCGCGCGAATGTACAGGTAGCCCTCGGCGGCGCCTATGGCGTACGCCGCGATGGCCAGCCCCTCCAGTACCCGGTGCGGGTCCGATTCCAGCACCAGCCGGTCCATGAACGCGCCCGGATCGCCTTCGTCGCCATTACAGATGACGTACTTGACGTCGCCCGCTTGCGCGCGCCCGAGCGCCCATTTCCGTCCCGTGGGAAAACCCGCGCCCCCGCGCCCGCGCAGCCCGGATTCGGAAATCGTCGCGATCACCTCGTCCGGAGACATCGTCAGCGCGCGATACCCGTCGCGCGCCAGGTAGTCGTCGATGTTCAGCGGGTCGATGATCCCGCAATTCTCGAGCACAATCCGGTGTTGATGTTCTGGTGGGGCAGGCGGTTCCGCCTGCCAATCGTGCCTGCGGACAATTCGCACCGCCATCTCCGGCGTGACATTCTCGTACGTCGCCACCCGCCCGTCCGCCTCCACTACTTCCACCAGCGGCTCGCGATAGCACATTCCGTTGCAGCCAACCGTCTTGACGGTCGCACCCGCCTTCACCAGCGCATTTCGAACCGCTTCGCCGCCGCTCGCCACACCGCACGATCCCAGGCCGATCCGAATCTCGACGGCGCCGCGCCTCATGCCGTCACCTTCAGCGCATCGCACGCCGTGGCGGGCGTCAGCTTGCCGGCCGTGCGGCCATCCACCATCAGCACCGGCGCCAGGCTGCAGCAACCCAGGCAGGCGACTTCATCCAGCGTGAACATGCGCGCGGCATCGGTATCTTCGCCGTCGGGGATGGCCAGATAGCGGCGCAGTTCTTCGGTGATCTGGCGCGCCCCCGAGACATGACAGGCCGTCCCGTGGCACACGCGGACGATGTGCTCGCCCACCGGCGAGCGCCGGAACTGCCCATAGAACGACGATGTGCCCGCGATCTCGGCGGGCGTAATTTCGGTCAGCTCGCACACCCTCCGCAGGGCCTCATCGGGCAAATAGCGGTAGTGTTTCTGAATAGCTCCGAGCAGCGGAATGGCCGCCTCCTTGCCGCGTCCGATCTGCGCCACCACTTGGTCGACAAAGCTCAAATCCAGCTCGGGCAAAGTGGGGCGGACGCCCTCGTCCGCGCGCGACCCCCTGGTCGCGCTCCTTCCGCTCGGCGCCCGTGGCTTCTCTGGCTTCACCATCCCCTTGGCGAACGCAAGGAACGCCGCCGCTGCGGCAATCAACACCCACGCCACGGCGTTGTCCCTGCTCTTCCGCGCCAGCCGCGCAGCCGTCACTCTTTTCTGCTCGGCCGCCGGTCTGGCGGCGAACGGCTGTCGATCGGCCACTACGTAGTCCGTGACCAGAATCGCCACGCACAAGACCACCAGCGCTCCCGCAATCAGGGTCTTCATCATGAGGCGGCTCCACACTCGCTCCCTGACGGTCGCGGCTCGGAAAGCGCTTCAGAGCCGCGACCGTCAGGGAGCGATCGGACACGTTTCGCGCGCGCCAGCTCGCCGTCGCGCGGGCAAGAAGCGTAGCATCGGGCGCAGTACAGACAGTTCCGCCGCACCGCCCGCATCTTCTCGATCGCCCCATACGGGCAGGCCTCGCGACAGAGGCCGCAATCCAGCTCTTTATTCGGCGTGATGGTCACTCCGCGGCGGGCCAGCCGCGTGCACCAGGCCAGCAGCCCTGCATAAGGGCACAGGTAGCGGCAATAGGGCCGCCCCACGAACATCCCTACCACCAGAAAGGCCCCGCCTAAGATGAGCATGTGCGGAGCGCCCGTCCGCCGGAAGAACCCCACAAACGGGTCGAACCGGCAGATCGGGAAATCGCGCGTAAGAGCCGGCTTCACGGCGAACAGGATCGCCAGCCCCAGGTAGACATACTTCAACAAACCCAGCGCCCGGTCGAGCCGGCGCGGCACCTGGACCGGCTTCAGCACCACCAGCTCCTGAATCGCGCCCAGCGCGCATACGCCCCCGCAGAAGGCGCGGCCGAAATAGAGCGCCACCACCAGCGGCAGAACGAAGGTCGCCGTTACCACCATGGGGATGGAATACTTCGGATCCGCCAGCGCCACCACCACATTCTGGAGCGAGCCGATGGGGCAGATGCAGCCCTCGCGGTAGAAGCCGAAATAGGCGAGCGAAGCGACGGTCAGCGCCGTCAGCCATCTTCGGCTGCGCCGCCTGAGAACCAGCCAAACCGAAATCCCCATGGCCGCGGCCAGCGCCACCACATCCACAACCTGCAGCCAGTAGTCCCGCGGCAACGGCTTCTGCACCGCGGGCACCTTGTACCTACCGCCGATGGAATCCGCTTGCGGAGCCGTTTCCACGGGACGCTGGTACTGTATGGCTTGGGCCGCCGCAATCTGGACGAACAGCGCCAGAATCACACACGCCCGACCGATGACCTTTGGTGGGGCATGCTTTAGCTTGCCCAGTGTCTTCCCCACGAGAACCACAGCACACTCCATCGTTACGTCGCGCACCCATCCTATCCCGGCCGGTGAACCTCGGCCGGCTGCAGGGCCTGGCCGATGGGCAGTTGCAGCAGCGCGCTCTGGGGGCACGCCCTCGCGATGGAGCAGCGGTTGCAGTTCACGCACTTGTCGTAGCGGACCCGCAGCGTGATCGACCCCAAGCCCAGCGGCTCCTTGCACTTCATGACGCACTTTCCGCAGCCGTCGCACTTCTCTTCGTCGATGATGTACTCGTAGAAGTTGTTGGCCGGGTCTTCGGGATCCACCTTGCCGATCGGCTTGCGCGCGATGGCGTCGCGCGGACACAGCTTCTCGCTGGGCTGCCCCAGCTCGTTCACCGCGCTGGTGATGTTGAANNACCGCCGACAGCGCCACCACGCACTCCGTGGTGCACAGATTGCACGCCTCCACGCCCACCTCGCCCAGCCGGCTATTGATGCATCGCGCGGCGTTCACCTGCCACACGATCTGCCCGTTGGCCTTCTTCACCAGGAAGACCGCGCCGCCGGCCAGCACGGCCAGAACCGTCCGTCTTGTGAGGTCTTGGCTCATGCCGTCGTCACCGGTTCGAACACAAAGATCGCCAGCTTCTCCGTGTCGACGACGTAGACGCGGTTGTGCGAATCGACCGCAATGCTCATGTTCTTGCAGTTGGGGTTGAAGGGGCGGGTGGCGATGACAGCCAGCAGGTTCCCGCTGAAATCGTAGGCCTTGACGCGCGGGCCGGCCTTTTCGGTGGTGTAGATGCCGTCGCGGACGGCCACGTTGGTCGGATTGCAGCAGCCCGTGAACCCCACCGGATCGATCCCGTCGAACCGCCCGATATGGCCCAGCAGCTCACCGCCGGGCGTGTACCACTCCACGCGATGCTTTCCCGGGTTGGCGGCGTAAATGGCGCCATTGCGGGCGACGGCGAAATCCACCACGCCGTTGGGAATCAACAGGCCGTTGACCGCACTATCCTTCCCGATGTTGTTGAGGAACTCGCCGCTGCTGTCGAAGCGGCGGATGGCGCGGTCCGCCGCATCCCCGGCCAGTACGCTGTCCTTGGAGAAACCGATGGCAGTGACACGGCCGAGCAGCGTTTCATCGCGCCAGGTGCGGAGCAGCTTGCCGGCGCCGTCGAAGATCTCAATCTGTCCCATCTCGCCGGCGTATACGGCGCCGTCCCTGGCCACGGCTACCGCCAGCGCAGGCCTGGAGGTGGGCCATCGCTGCTTCAGCCGGCCGGCGGCGTCGAAGAGCTTGATTTCCGAATCGCCGGCGGCATACAGTTGCCCGCGGCTGTCGACCGCGATGCCGCGCAACCCGCCCTTGCCGTCTATCGTCTGAACGTGCCGGTATTGCATGGCCTTACCCTTTAACGTCGAGGCATATCATCTTGGTCAAGTCCCGCAGCACGAGCTTTCCGTCCGACAATGCCATCGGTCCCCAGACTTCCTCTCCGGCCAGAACCGGAGCGCTGGCGAGTTCGTTGTACGCCGTCGTGCTCGCCTCAATCAAACGCAGCTTGCCCGTGTCGCCATCGAGAACGAAAAACATGCCGTCGGCCAGCAGGAAGCTGCCCAGACCGAACGAGGCTTTCCCCTCGCTGGTCCAGACTTCCTTGCCNNACGATGGGCGTGTGCACCTCGGAGTTCCACTCGTTGTTCTTCATGTCGAACACGCTCTCCGCCTTGAACGCGTCCCCCGTTCGCCGTACCCGCACCATGACGCACCCGGCGTCGTAGCTGGCGGTCATGAAGACCAATTCGTCGTTGACGGCGATGGGCGACGGCGCCACGGCCACATTGAACTTGCGGGGAAACGCCCACAGCAGCTTGCCGTCCTTGGCGGCCACGCCCAGCGGCCCGGCCAGCGTTCCGTAGAGATACTGCTTGACTCCCCCCAGCACGGCCGGCATCACCGAAGCATGCGACATGAAGAGTTGCCCGGGGTTCGGCGTGCGCCAGATCTCTTTGCCGCTTGCCTTTTCGAGCGCCACCAGAATGGCCGCACCGCCGGTGGCGATAATCACCCGGTCTTCTTCCTGGAGCGGGTTCTGGCCGTTGTACCACGACGGGATGGTGGCCTTGTATTCCGTCACCAGGCTCTTGCGCCAGATTTGTTTGCCCGTCTTGGCATCCAGGCAATGCAGCACGGCTTTGGGATCGAGCGAAATCACGAACCGGCCGTCTACCGCCGGCACCGTGCGCGTAATGGCGTGGTTGGGACGGATCTCGCGCGCTTCCCGGAACTGCCAGATCTGCTTGCCGTCCGCCAGCAAGCGGCAATTCACGAGCCACTCGGATTTCTTCACGTCGTAATCGTGGTGGTAGACGCGTCCCCCAACGATCGCCGCCCCCGCATACCCCTGTTCCACCGGGACCGACCACAACCGTCTGGGCCCGGCGGCCGGCCATTTGCGCAACAGCCCTGTTTCCCTGGAAATATTGTTCCGTTCCGCCCCGCGGAACTGCGGCCAGTCCGTCCCGGGCGCCGCCCGCAGCAGAGTGGAAACCCCCAATGAGCCGAGACCGCCGATGATCCAACCACGTCGCGTGTACACCAACTCACATTTTACAGGCTTCCAGGGCTTCTATTTCGGGGACAGGCGACGCTTCTGTCCCAATCCGTAATCGTTCACACCCTGCGGATGAACCAAACGATTAACGCAATCACAATAATGGTTCCGACCAGTCCTAAGCCGAGCATTTCATTTCTCCTTTGAAAACCAACTCCATTCAGAGCATGAGTAGGGCCGAACGTCTCCGGACGGGATATTCCGGCGCGACTAACAACCAAACGCCCAAACGGGCGAGCACCGTGCTCCCGTGTCGTTGCGCCGCGCGTGCAGTATCCGCCACGTCGAGTGCAATCTTTGCTCCGCCAGCCCAGTCGTCAAACCCGCATTTCGCCTGCGTCACCGTTCTCACCTGAACGGTATCGTACGTGCTCAGGACTGACTATGCCTTGCTTCCTCCTGCTCATTCTCCTGCTGTTTCCGCGCGTCGCGCTGGTGTTGATGTGGATCTACTCGACCTACCTGCAGAGCGCATTCCACGGTGGTTTGGTACTACCGGTACTCGGCTTCATTTTCCTGCCGCTCACCACCATCGTGTACGCCTGGGAAATCAACAGCAACATGCCCACGGCGGGGATCAATCTCTTGTGGCTGCTGGTCGCGGTGGTCATCGATCTAGGCGGGTTGGGTGGCGGCGCGCATCGCCAATCGCGGCGCTGAGATGAGCGGCGGCCGTCGTTTCCCCATTCGCTCTTTTGTCGCGTCCGTGGTGCTGGTCGCCGTCGCCGCCGCCAGCGTCTACCTGTCGTATGAATTGGTGGTCAAGCCACGGCTGGCACTGCAAAACCAGATCCGCGAGCAGCAAGGAACCATTCTCAAGCTCCAGCAAGAGAATCAGCGCCTTGAAACCTACCTCAAAATCCTGAAGCGCATCGACCGCCGAGCGCGGGTCGAGGTTCTTCGACAGGGGAAAGACCAGCAGGGCATCCTGCAAACCACGATCAGGTTCACCGAGGTTGACGACGCTGGCAAGCCGGTCAACGCCTCTCGAGAGTTCACTCTGCCGGGGCAGGAAGTCTACTTTGATACCCTGGTGATCAAGTTCGACGACCACTTCGTCGAGCAGGGCGACCCGATCAAAGGCGGGGCGCTTATGGTGTTTCGCCGGATTTTCTCCAGCCCCATGCGCCCCCAAGATGGCTTCGCCATCGACAAGGACGGTCAGGTGCCCGAGGTCTACGCGGAGCGGCAAGCCGCCAGCGACTTTGCGAAGGATCTGTGGAGACGTTTCTGGGACCTCGCCAACGACGAGAAACTGGCCAAGGAACGTGGCGTGCGGGCCATCCACGGCGATGCGCCCTACATGCTGATGGAGCCCGACCGGGTCTACGAAATCTGCCTGAGGTCAACCGGAGAAGTCATCATCACCCCCGGAACCCGCATGGCGCCGCCAGCGGAATGAACCGACAGTGGGGCAGGCCATCGTTTTTCGTGGCCTGCCAACGCAGACGACGAAAAACGATCGTCTGCACCACCAAACCCGTGGAATGGTCCTGTCCAGTTATTTCTTGGAAACTGCACTAGAATAGAAGGCGAGGACACACCCCGGTGCCACGCCAGTTCGATGTCGTCATTGAGCGCGATGAGGAAGGCTTCTACGTCGCCTCCGTTCCACAGATCCCCGCGTGCCACACGCAGGCGCGGTCTCTCGACGAGATCACCGAACGCATTCGCGAAGCCATCGAGTTGTGTCTGGATGTCGAGGGCGCGCCGGAACGCACTCTGGAGTTCGTTGGGATCCAGCGCGTTACCATCGCCGCATGAGCCGGATTCCTTGCGTCACCGGCGCTGACCTCATCGCCGCGCTTGGGAAACGCGGCTTCGCCGTTCTTCGAATCAGAGGCAGCCACCACTTCCTTCGTCACGAAGATGGCCGAAGCACGGTTGTGCCCGAGCACTCGGGCGAGACGGTCGGCCCCGGCTTGCTGCACAAGATTCTTCGGGATTGTCAACTGAGCATCGACGACCTCAAGCAACTGCTGTAAGGGCCGAAGGTCCCCACAAACGCGCTCGTCCCGCCGATTGCGCCCCGCGCCGCCGGCGGCGAACCCCGGACCCTGCCGGAACCCCGACGCACCGAACCACCGGCCGCGCCGGTCCTCGGTTGCCCTGGCCGCGTTTGTCCCTGCCCCCTTTGGACTTCATGGAATAATCCTTGAGCGCGCCCATCCATCACTCCGGACGGGAACGGCGTTTCACGGGAGGAATAGGCCGAATTGAGATTCCGGGCGCGATGCCGACTTGTGGGGACAGATGCTTCCGTAGTACCGTGACTGCCATGTATGAGTACGTTGTGGGAGTGGACGGCCAGACGACATGCTCGATGCCGCAGTAGCGGCCGCTATCACTTAGAGAGCTGCTACAGGTAAAGCTGGAAGACTCCCGCGCGAGTCGCAACTCGATCTGAAAGGCCTGCGAATAGAGATGATATTCTAGGCCGGCGCACGCTTCGGCTTCCATTGGTCAAGAGCGCTTGGAAGGTCCTCAAGCTTCCGGAGGAGTGCCGTGTGCATTCGCTTGCCGAGGTGTGCCACCTCCAGTGCATGGTGACAAGCCTTCTCAGTCACGACGATATCGCAGTACGGGACGGCCAGCGACATCGCGTCGATGTCGTAGACATCGTTGGCGGTCCACTGCTTGTCCCGGTTACGGTGCCAAGCCGTCTTCAATGCGATCGAAACCTCGGTACTCGGCATTGCGCGAACGAACGCGCGAGCAGATTGTTGATCCGAGATCACATCCGACAGCACGAGACCACGCTCTGCCAGGGCGCGCGGGAGGATGTTCTGGAACTCGATAAGGAGTTCGCGCGCTGACACCAGATCGCGCAGCCGACCATGCCGCCACGTGCCTCCGCCGTCCAGTCGAAGGCTCTGAGCTCGCTCTTCAGCAGCTCGCCTTTCTGCGACCTCCGTGACAGCTTCAGGATTCCAGCCCAGCGCAGATAGGTTCTCGACCTCGTCGTCGGTCGGACCCCGAAGCACGGATCGCTCCAGAAGCAGATTCGCCTGAACCACGAGATCATCGAACGCCTTTGCCCCGATACGCTCTCGCGCTCGGTCGGTCTCGTCGCCGGAAGGCCCCATGATCTTCAATCCGCTCTGGCGACCGGCGGTGTGCCGGGCTCCTCTTCCGATGAGGGGGATCATTGGCAACGGACTCGGCTCTCTCGCGAACGGGTCGAGCATCGCCGTGAGTTCGAGTTCCATAACGACCACGCGGCTGACGAGTGCTGCGAAGTCAGTTAATTCCTCCATGACGTCGGCGAGTGCTCGACGTTGCGCCGGATCCTTTATCTTGAGCATCTCAATGTAGTGGGTGCCCGACAGAACGAACACAGCAGTACCCGCGGATCGCGCGGCACGGCACGCCTCGAGTGCTTTCGTGAACGAACTGCCCTTTGAATGGCCTACGGACGCCTGCGCCAGGTATATCCAGTGGTTAAGGTCCAGGTAAACGACGTTCACAGTCTCCGGTGGCAACTGCAACAGGCGAGGCCACACAAGGGCAGGCGGTACATCTCTCATGTCGTTTCCGTTCTGACCCGACCGCTTTCTGGTCCGGTGTGCCAACAGGTCAGCGTCGCTAGGTGAACCAGGCGGGCTTGGTCGCGTTCCTTCGAACAACGAAATACTCGTCGCAGCCTATCTGCTGGAGGCGGTTCGCATCGTCCACTTCGAGCAGACTCATGTCCTTGTAGTTGGGAAAGTCCTCCCAACAAAGGAGAGCGAGACTGTTCGGCGACACGGGCATCGACACTTCAATCGTACGTGACTGAAGCATCGGCGGTCTTCGACCGCCCCGTGGATCGAACCACACGCCCGGATGATCCGACGTGACAAATCCAATATCGTCCTCTGTCGTGAAGATGACGAGATTCATCCGCGCGAGCACCGGCAGGTCTTCCTCGATTATCGATGCCAGCATGTGCTGAATCGGTTGATCAGCGAGCTTCTTCACGCCATCAATCGTCAGTGACGGTCCTCTCGTCTCGCCGAGGGATGTGGGCGGCCGATGTTGTTGAAGTTGTTCAGGCGTCATTGCATCTAGCGTCTGCTGGAGGTCTTCGGCCATTTTGAGAACACGTCCCCACTGCTGTCGGAACGCATTACGTTGCGCCCGCGTTCGGAAGTGCATGGCGGCGATGAAGGCGCAGAACCATGCCTTCTCCTCTGTGCTCAGCGGTTCGCGGCTATCGATACGCGTCTTTCGTATTCGACAGAAGTTCTCCTCAAGCGTCCCGAGGCCATGTTCGAGGGACAGATCTCGCTGACCGTCAGGAAGATGGATCGTGTAAAAATCCGTCTCCGCGAAAATGTTGTGAGGGGCTTTGCGTTGACCGTTACCTCCGTCCTTCGGGAACCGCCACAAATACGGCGCATAGCCCGGCGGGAGATCAGGGTCACACCACGCCTCCAAGTATGAACTCGGAACCCAGTGCTGCTTTCGATGATCCATCAAATTGTCAGGCTAGCACGGTACCCGAGCCGTCTGGTTGCGAGTTCAGCGTCGTGCGCTAGGCTCTGACAGGACGTCACCGGGGATCAACGCTGGTTAGTCCTGATAAACGCGCTAGGCTCTTGAAAAGAGGTCCGCTTGGGGAGGCGACAGCAACATTACTCCCGTGACGTCCCCGTCCCGGAAGCATCGGGAACTACGAACGCCCCTGCTCCGCCGATCCCGGATCGTGGCCGCTGGAATTCTACGGCCCGCTGTGCATCCCGACGCCGGGTGTGGTGAGACAGTCCCGCTCTGCAGGACGGGTGCTTATCGAAACCGGATACGGGAAGGTCCGACCACCGTCAGCCGACCGGTTAGGTCCATATCGAGCATGTTGTATAGCCGCTCGCGCACAAACGCGATGACGGCGCCCCATCCCGAGGTGTCGGGTCCAAACAAGACTATTCCCGCATGTTGGTGGGTCGGGTAGCGCTGGAGATTGGCGATACCCTTGTCGAGCGTGAACAAGATCCGATCGGCAGCCAAGGCGGCATCCACAACTGCTGGGTCTGCCGCACCGCGAAGTCCTTCGCCGGTGACCGTGTCGGCATCGTGGCCCAAGCTTCGAAGATCCGTCACCAGTTCAACAGGGAGGTTCTCGTCAAGTTTGAACTTCACATTGCCCGGATCGGCACGAGACGTTCCTCGTGCGCCAATTCTGCGGCGTAGGCCAGGGCGGCATTGATGTGGTCGATGCCAAGGGATGGATAGCTCGCCAAGACCTCGTCCTTGGTGGTGCCCTCGGCCAGACTGTCGAGGATCACTGTGACGGGAATCCGGGTCCCCGTGGCTTCGTCATCGACCAGGACGGTCAGGTGCCCGAGGTCTACGCGGAGCGGCAAGCCGCCAGCGACTTTGCGAAGGATCTGTGGAGACGCTTCTGGGACCTTGCCAACGACGAGAAACTGGCCAAGGAGCGCGGCGTCCGGGCCATCCACGGCGACGCGCCCTACATGCTGATGGAGCCCGACCGGGTCTACGAAATCTGCCTGAGGTCAACCGGAGAAGTCATCATCACCCCCGGAACCCGCATGGCCCCGCCGCCAGCGGAATGAACCTGCCATGGGGTCCGTGCCCCCCTTTGTCCGACGCATGCCCCTTGAACCGGACCGTGAGATCCGATATGCTGAAGCCACTTTGGTTTTGATGAATTAATGACCAAGGGAGGCCACCTTCATGTCGAATTCGCGTAGAAATTTCCTCCAGTCCGGTGCGGCGCTCGCGGCCGGTCTGACGGGCGCAGTATCTGCATTGGAAGCGCAGGCCGGAGCGTCGCAGGCCAACCTGCCTCCGGGCGCTCCGCAAGCTCCGGTGCGGCAGTCCGGGCCCCTCACACCGGCCTCCGAGATCCAGGTCCCCAAGATGAAATTCGGCGGCGTGGAAATCAGCCGCCTGGTCCTGGGCGTCAACCCCTTTTACGGCTTTGCCCATTACAACAACAACTTGGGCACGGTCATGAAGGAGTGGTACACCCAAGATAAAGTCTGCGACGTGATGCACCAGGCCACTCGCTTCGGTATCAATGCCTTCAATTACATCCACCTGGACAGGGGGCCGC
>PLMF01000082.1 GCA_003142355.1 Bryobacterales bacterium | reverse complement strand
TTGGTGTCGCGATGGTTGCTGAAACGCTCCTCCTATTGTGGATCGGCTGGTCGCATTTCGGTTTAGCAACCAACAACAATGCCCTCTGCACCTTCAGCTTTCTTATGCTGCTCTACTTTGCCGTGTTCTCCGTCGTGTCCGCGCGGGAGCGCCGCTGGTTTTGGGCGACCCTGCCAAGCAAGACCTTCTTGGCAGCCATCGTGGCGGATGCCATCACGGGCACCATCCTGACGTTCGTGGGTCTCCCTGGACTCATGCCATTGCCTTGGTGGCAGACACTCGCGATATTTGTTTATGCCATGGTCGCGTGCCTGGTTCTGAACGACGCCGTAAAGGCCGCGATGATCAAATGGCGCGTTCTTAAGGCCGTGGCCGGGAAACCGGTCGATGTGACCCCGCAGATCGCCAAGCGTGCCTATGAACTGTATGAGCAGCGAGGCCGCCAGGACGGGCGGGCAGTTCAGGACTGGAAGCAGGCTGAGCGGGAGATTCGGAAAGATGAACCCCATAAATGAACAGGCTTGAACAACGCGGCGGGCATTGCCCAAATGAACTAAGATGAAACAATTCAAAGGATTTCCGTGTGCGTCCCGGAGAAGAGATCCAACTCAGAGAGTGGCCGACGATTGTGAAGCCCTGTTGCGAGTCGAAGAAGGATTATACAGTCTGCGCATCGCTATGGGGACATCACATGATGCAGAAATGCCTGCAAACAGGTCCTCCCGGCTGTGTGCTATGTCCCTTTAATTATGGCACTCATAGAATGCGGCCCCATTTGCATAAAGCACCACCATTCACCTTTTGCGAATGATGCGCAGCGGATCGGACTAATTCTCCAGTTCGAAGTCTGTTCAGGTTGGTGCTCGGGGCCCGATCGGCGTCGCTAACCCACGGAGAAACCGGTTGGAAACCGGAATCGTGGGGAGCCAAATTGTTTTTCTACGAGTTTCCCTGCCCGGTTCCCCTTGACGCCATCGGCCCGCCCGCCGCGCGCGTTTCCCCAAATGGTTCTGCGGTTTTGCGGCTCTCACCGCCCTCTCCGTTCGCAACCCCACCCGTTTGAGGAGCGGTCGTAACCGTCATGGTTGCGACCGTGGCCCTGGAATCCTCCTGCGAATTCTCCACGTTCTCCACTTGACAGGTCCGAACCCTTGACAGGGGGGTTACGTGCGGGCGGGCACGGGGCGGGTTTTGCGAAAATACTGGAGCAGGTCTTCCTCTCTCGATCCAGAGGCCGTTTGGAATGTCCGGATGCCCCAACGCCATGTTCGATCGTCGCCGTGCACGCTCATATCGGGCATTCCGATTAACTGCTCGTGCTCCTATTTCTGCATTGATGGCGCGTCCGTTATGGAGCGCAAGTTCTTGACCCCGCGTCTCCCCACGGCCGCTCGGCAGGCCTCACATGTCACGTGGGTCCCGTCCGTCACTGCTATGTAATCAACGTCGGCCTGACCACAGACTGGTCTCCCTTGAGCGTCAGCCCAATGGAAGACGCTATTTGATGGCTCTTCCATCTCCAGTGGCCGGTAGGAACTAGGATGGCCCACCCTGATTGATCTTGGATCGACTGCCTCAGCTTTCCAGCCTTTGGTGTCCCCCAGATCTCGATGCATCAGCCACCAGTAGCGCCGCGCGAACCGGCCGGGATTGTCGGTCTTTGCTGTCGCCTTGAGATTGACGTAACCCACGAGGACGTTGGGTTCGCGCACGAGCGGATGCGCCTTCGATGGGGGCCTAGACCGGAAGTTCATCCTGCTAGAACTCTCGCGCAAATAGTGAAACTGAAGGGGGCCTCGCAACCAGACAATTTCTGCCTCTTGCGAGTAATCGTAGTCGGGCTCAAGCATGTGCTTCTCCGCGCCAGAGCATAACACCCTGCATCGCCTTTCAGGATATTCGGTGGAAACTGGCGTCTGAAAAGCCAAAGCCCGATTCACGGCTTGGGCGTAGTCAACGCCCGTCGAGGAGGAGAGAGCATCTACAGCCGAAATGCAGCGGGAACCGAGTCCACTCGGCGAGCGGCTTCGACTGGCCATCTGCCTTCAGGCAAGTGCGGCAGGTGAGGATGTCGCGGATGTTGTGTACCTTGAACCGCTCCCTGGCGAGGTGCTTGCCTTCGTACTCGCGGTTCGTTGGCGCCAGCGCGGCAGTGAGGTATGTGGTGACAAGGAGATTGGCAACCGAAAGAGCGAAGCCCATCCGCTCGTGCATTTGTCTGAGGTCGAAACCCGCGAGTGCGCCCTGCGCCGGCACGAGATAATACGCGGAATCGAGGGTGGTCGCTTCGACGGCTCGCTCACGGATTCCGCTTTGGGCCAGGAGGAACTCGACCGCCAGGTGCTTCTTACGGGATCTCGAAGGAATTGGCCCGAGGGACAGAGCCTGCAATTCCTTGGCGGTCATGGCATGAAGGAGCGCCGACGTTGGAATGGCAGAGATCTCAGCGCACGGAATCGCCAACCCCGCTTGGACCAGCGCATCTAACCCGATCCGTTTCCGGTGGTCAGACGGAACCGTCTTGACCGTGTCTGGGCCGGTACCCAAATATCGCATCAGATTGCCAAACCCGAATTTTCGAATCGCCGCGATCTCGCCCGGATCTGATGGGTAGTCGCCGTCTATCAGAGCCGCAAAATCGTGGCAGCACCCGTCGAGAGCATCCAGAGCATCGTCTTCGAGTTCGTCGTCCTCCTCTGAGGTGGATTGCCCGTCCTTGCGCGCGGCTCTTTTTGATTGTGCCGCTCCGAGTGCCAAACGATAAACCCGCCGTTGCTCGCCCAGGTATTGCTCAAACTCCTGGAACCGTGCTCCGCGTTCCACCATGATGCCGCCGACTGCTTCAGAAATATCCTCGGAGTAGTGGTCCACGAGTCCGTCCAGCGCCTCGCGGATCTGCCGGACCGTTTCTTCATCCGTGCCGACCACAGTCAGCGGGAACGATGTGCTCGGATTGACGCACCAGCCTTCCCGCCCCGCCACCCAGGTAATCGCGCCAGTCTTCCTCACTTCGCGGATGGCCAGCGGGTTGTCGCCAGAGTTGACAGGGGCGTATGCCGAGAGCACGCTCGGCCGGTGTGGCACATCCACGATCCGGCTATTCCCGTGCGGCTGCGGATCGGGAGTCGCTTGATGCTCGAACGACGTCTCAGTAGCCTGAATGGGTTCAATCATTCGATTGCCCTGAGGCTCGGACATCACCGGGTCTGGGCGACCCAGCAGACGCGAGATTAGGCCCTTCAACATGAGAGCGTTTATCGTAACGCCTCGCGAACGGCGTTGGTATGAAGTTCGAAGTCGTTTACTGCCGCGGTCGCATGTAAGGTTGGTGAGGGAGCGCGCCCGTTCGCGGGGTCAGATCGCAGGCCGCTATCCAAACATCGTTTCAAGGACACGTCGGTACTCTGCCGTTTCTGCCTGGTTGCTTGGGAACACCTCGATCATCGGCCGGGACGCTGTGCTCAGCACGCCTTTCCAGATCTGCGCACCATGCGGTGCCGCCCGCACGCGATCCATCAGGGCGGGAGCCGTGTCCCAGATAAATATGCGGAGTCCGTGGTTCTCGACCGCGTCGGCCATTACAGCGTTGACGTGCTCGTCCCCGAAACCGTAGCCAACGATCATCAAACGCACATCCCCGGCCTGTAGCACGGTCCTGAAGATCTGCCAGTAGATCGTCAGCAATGGGAAGGCTGCGATCTGCGCCGTTTTCTCGGTGCCAACAATCATCGCATTCCGTCCGTCCGGTGTGCGCCAGTTAAACGAGCCGTGCAGTTTGATGATGTTGAAGGCGCCACCCAACGGCAATCCTGCCGATACGGATGGGAGCGGCTGCATCATGAAGGCGTCACAGTAACCGCCGAGATCTGTTGTGAAGAGCCTTTGATTCGGGCGGCACTGCAATCCGGGAAGTGTTGGCGCCGCGGCACCCGCCACATGCTGGTTATAGAGGTGCCGTTCCGGCCAGAGATCCTGATTGAGAGTGAACATGTAGCCGGCATTCACCCGGTCTCCCCGTTGTCCCCAGAAGCGAAAAAGCAGGTTCTGGACTTTGTAGATGTTGATCCAAGCGTCGTGATCCGGACGCGCGATCTCGGAGTCCATGGCGACGAATGCGTCCATCAGCGCGCGTTCGAATGCCTGGCGATCTGCGGCAATGAACGGCTCAGTCTGTAACATGCCGAGAACGGCCTCGGAAGAGCCCTCTTGGAGCAGCAGCTCACGAACCGAAAGGCGGTCCTGTATTGCACGGTTACTCATCAGAACCTGCCATATTTCGTTAGCCAACTGGCCGCCCCAGTTTCGCGTCCAGCCTGCTCCGGTCAGGATAGTGCGCTTACTGAAGAGCCCGATGTCCAAACCTGGCGTGGTGGTCACAGTTTCAGCTCCACTCAGACCCTCCGTGCTGATTTTTCGGATTCAGCGAACTGACGCGCGGCCGACGTGAGCGGCAGTAGGAGGCTGGTGATGTCATCCAAATGGCGCTGTAGCAATTCCCCATCGAAAACCAGCACCCCGGCGGCGCCTGGGAGATGCCATGTTTCCTCGCGCCAGTGCGTCTGCGTGCCATCGGCGGCCATCGTGCTTGATGCACGAACGCTTCGCCTGCCGCTGATCCGGTGTCCTATCAGGTTGCGCACAATATCAATGGTGTTGAAACGTGAATCCCTGGAAAGGCCAGCGAGCAGGCTGGTGATCGCCGCTTGCGGGAAAGCAGCCGTGAACGCTTTGGCAGTGGCGTTCCGCGTGACGGCGCGCGGATTAGCAGCCTCAGGGAATCGGCTCGGCTCCAGTGCGTTGCCGTAGAAATATAAGCAAAAAGCAAAGCTGTCGAAGACCGAAAGGCCGCTTGTGAAGAACTGGTAGATGCAGCGTTCCAGCCTATACGTTAGTTCCTCATCACCCCAACCCGCTTTCCACCTCTCGCTGGCCCCGGCGAGCAGTGCCTTGAACTCGTCATTGCACTCGGCGCAGCTCCGGTAACGGTAGCGCACCGCCTGCCACGACCAATCGAAGTGGCGCCGCTTCTCTTGTGGATCGAACAGGGCTTCGTCACTGATGACGCCTGGAAAGAAGGCGGTCGCGGCAAGGCCGAAGGCCCGGAAATCCACTTCGGGAAAAGTGGCGGGCATCGTTATGTCCATCTTCGCTTCCTGTCTGCCGCGTCGCCGGATGAACGCTAAGAAGCGGCGGAACCAAAATCGCTGTTGCGAAATACGTGTGATGCTGTCCCTTTATCACAAGTACAAGAAGAGATTAAAATGTTTCAGATCCTCGTGTACCGCCATGATGGTTGTGTGCGTTAGCCGGTAGCGGAGGCATTGAGGAACTGCTGCGGTCCGGTTGATGCTCCTCGGCTCGATACGATTGCCAGCGGTCCGCCCGCAGGTGCCGTGTCATACGGCGCGCCCAGGCCGAAACCTGAGCCTCCGGCCACCAAGATTGCACATTTTCGAACCTTGGGGAGTATCTATTACCGGAGCGCACTCACTCCAATACACCAGACAGCGGGCAGGCCGCAAAGCGGAAACCGTTGTGGGTGTCGGTTCACCCGGCAACCATGACGGAATTCCACTGCGCTGATCCCGACACCCACAGCCGTTCGTTTCCAACCGGCACGCCCGCCGGAGAGCGGAACGAATGATCGAATCGGACCCCATCACCAGCGACGCCATCGCCACGGTTGCCAAATTGCTTGCGGCCGCGCATCGCCGATACCTCGCCGCAAACCGGCTTGAAACAGCATCGAAGCCCGTCAACGGAGAGCTTGATAACGAACGCACGAAGAGCCCTCATGCACAGTAGACAAACCATGCGAACCACAAAAGGCAAGGATCTACGTGCACAGATTGATCAGCTCAGACAGATGACCGTCCCCGAGTTGCGGCGGTGGCATCTGGAGACCTTCGGCGAGGAGGCGAAATCGTGCCACCGCCAATTCCTCTTCTGGCAGATTGCGCGCCGTCTGCAATCCGCCTCGACCCCGCCGTTGAGCGAAGAGGCCCAGCAGTTTGCGCTGGCGCTCGCCCGCGATTCCGCTCTCGATCGCCGCATGTCGGAGAACATACGACGACGCCGGACTGGGTTGCCCATCGACCTCACGGTGACAACAACGCTCCGCAGCGGCCACGACTCGCGGTTGCCCCTGCCAGGCAGCCTTCTAGCCCGCGATTACAAGGGTCAGACGATCGTCGTGAAGGTGCTCTACTCCGGCTTCGAGTATGACGGGCGAGTCTTCAGTTCGTTGAGCGCGGTAGCCCACGAAATCACGGGGGCCAAGTGGAACGGGTTCGCGTTTTTCGGGCTCGCAAACGATCGCAGCATCGTCCGGAAGGAGAAATCGCGGTGACAATCGATAGAACAGAAGCGCAACACCAGTTCCGGCGCGCGGCTGTGCGGTGCGCCATTTATACTCGGAAATCGACGGAGGAGGGGCTGGAGCAGGATTTCAATACGCTCGACGCGCAGCGCGAAGCATCCGAGGATTTCATCAAGTGCCAGACGCAGGAAGGATGGCAGGCCCTCACCGACCGTTATGACGACGGCGGCTTCACCGGCGCCAACATGGACAGGCCAGCTCTCCAGCGCCTACTGGAGGACATAAAAGCCGGCCAAGTCAACTGCGTCGTGGTCTACAAAGTGGACCGACTGACGCGGTCGCTCATGGACTTCGCGAAGATCGTGGAGGTGCTCGACAAGCACGGTGTCAGTTTCGTGTCGGTAACGCAGCAGTTCAATACGACCAGTTCACTGGGACGCCTAACACTCCACATCCTTCTATCCTTCGCCCAATTCGAGCGCGAGATGATCGCCGAGCGCACGCGCGACAAGATGTCGGCCGCCCGGCGTAAGGGGAAATGGGTTGGCGGGGTTCCGGTCCTCGGTTACGACGTCAGCCCGAAAGGTGGCTCGCTCGTCGTCAACGAGGGAGAAGCCAAACGCGTGCGCGCCATCTTCGATATGTACCTGGAGTACGGCTCGTTGATGCCGGTCATCAAAGAACTGGACCACCGCGGCTGGGCACTGAAGGCGTGGACCACCCGCAGGGGAATCCCGGCGGGCGGCGGGCCGTTTTCGAAGACGCGGCTCCACAACCTGCTCATCAACGTCATATACCTCGGCAAAGTCAGCCATCGAGGGCAACTCCATGACGGCGAGCAAACGCAGATCGTCAGCACCGAAGTCTGGCAGCGCGTGCAGCAGCGGCTGAAATCGAACGGCAGGATTGGAGGATACGAGATCCGAAACAAGTATGGCGCGATCCTCAAGGGGATCCTGCGGTGCAAAAGTTGCGACGCGGGCATGATTCACACCTACACGAAGAAGACCGCCAACAAGCTCTATCGATATTACGTATGCGTCACAGCGCACCAGCACGGATGGAACAAATGCCCCACGCGTTCGGTTTCAGCGCCCGCCATCGAGGAGGCTGTTGTCGCTCAGATCCGTGGCATCGGCGCCAGTCCGGCGATGATCGAAGCCGTCGTCGGCGAACTCGAAGAAGATCAACTGACCCAACGCGCCGATCTTGAGCAGGAGAAGCGCGTGGCCGAGCGGGAACTCCGGCGGATCAATGAGGAAATCGCGGCGGTGATCCGTCCGGTAGCGGAGAAGGGCCCCGGCATGAGGTTGGCGACGGATCGCCTGGCGGATCTCCAGGACCGGGCGTCGGCACTCGAGCGTAGGATGGGCGAGATTAGAAATCAGCTCGCGGCGAAGGTCTCCGAGGCCGTGGACCGCGCGCACGTGTCGAGAGTCCTTCGGGACTTCGATCGCGCATGGCAGCAGATGACGCCCCGCGAACAGGAGAAGCTGGTGAAATCGTTGGTGCACCACGTCACGTACGACGGGCCGACCGAGGCGGTCACGGTGGCATTCCGGTCGGCGGCATTGAAGCAGATGTGCATGCCCGCGAGTGTATAGGAGGCGAGGGACTATGAGAACAGATTCAGACATGAGCAAGATCGTCGAGGTACGTTGCTCACTGAAGCGGCGGCAGCGCAGCCAAACGGCCGACCCCACTGCGCTGCCCATCGTGGATGCGCTGGAACTGCGCGCCAAGCTTCCCCGCATCACCCACACCGTCGCGCGGGCCCTAATGTTCGAGCACGCCATCGCGAACGGCGAGGCCGCCGACTTTGCCGATCTGGCCCGGCTCACGGCCACGACACGCGAACGCGTCAGCCAAGTGATGAAGATGATGCGGCTTGCGCCGGATATTCAGGACGAGATCCTGCGTCTGCCGCCGGTGCGACGCCCCCAACGCGCGATCACCGTGCCGGAGGTCACGGCCATCACCGATCAGATAGTGTGGGACGATCAACGGGAGTCCTGGCGTAAGTTAAAGCAACGAAATGGCTTAAACTAGGAATGAATAGATCGTCGGTCCGGGCGACTTTCCGCAAAAGATCTTTATTTCTCCCGCAGACAACAATTTAACAATCCGTGCTTTCGCTTTTCCTTCGCCCGTGCTACGCTGTGCCTTGGACCCGCGTAACGTGATTTATCGCGGGCCTCGTCAGGCTCGGCTTTCCGTGGTCGGTGAACCTGGGAATTCGTGCGCGGCGGTCCGTTCTTGGGAGCGCTGGCGGGGTCCGGTAATTCTTTTGTGAGGCCACCAATGAGCCCGCGATACACGCCGAAAGTCTTTCTCCGGCAGGCTCCGAACCGCCTGCTCCAGAGTTATTTTGCAGCCAAGGGTCTGCTGGGCGATCTTCCCTGGCACGACCTGAGGGAGACGAGAATCGAGCCTATCCACCAGGCAATCCTCGCGTTACCGGAAGCCCAACGCCGCGAAGTCGGCCGCGATTTTCGCGCCATCTGGGACTTGGCGGCCCGCCGTGGGTCCGCGCTCCTGATACGCATCGCAAAGCAGCGTGGCGTGGAGCTGGCCACTGCGGGCTCTAATCGGCACACTCCTTACGAGCGGGCGCTGTCGGCCTTCCTGGAACAGCCCGCAGTGTTTACAGAGGCCACCACCGCCGGCCGCTGGGAGTTGCTGCCACGCAGCCTGACAGAGAAGCGCAACGGCCTTCCGAAGATTGCTCCGGACACGTCGGATTCCACTCTGGCCAATTTTGGCGGGATTCTGTCCCGGTATTATCAGGAGGAGCAGGACCGGGGCGAGCACTGCAAAGTGGAGCACTTTGCGCAGGGCCATTTGGACTACTTCTTCGCGTACCCCGCCGATTATTGGAATACCCTCCTCGGCTACGAAGCGGACGGCGAACTCGCGCGCAAGGACTGGAAGCCAGCCTTCGAGGTGGTGATTGCCTTTGACAGGAGCGCCGGCACAGTCGAGATATGTGCCGAGGGCGGCAGCAAGGTGCGGGCGGATTTGGGGGCGCGTTTCGCGCGCGCGGTTCTCCACGTGGACCAGGATCCGGTGCCTCTGCCGGAAGCGCAGTACAACCTGCAGGGTCTGCTGGATCGCAACCTCGTCTTCACCACGCAGCCGGGCGACAACCTGGAATTTGCGCGCGCCAAGTCGATCCGGGTGCGCTGGCCGGGCAACCAGAAGCGGTATGTGAACTTCGATGTCGACGGTCGGGACATTCACGCTAACGTTCACGATCTGATCGACGATGTGCTCGGGGGCGGCGCGAAGCTTCCGCGACGAGGATTTATCCGAAGAGGCTTTACCGGAGCATTACAAACAGCCGGAGTTCTACGAGGGCATGGCCGGATACTTCGCATCGACCTTGGAGCGGTGCGGCAAGTGAAACCGCCGTTCGGCACGTCCGGCGTTTCTCAGCGGTGAATACTCCCTACCCGAATGACTTCCCCTGGCCGGATGCGCTCAAGGGTGGCGAGGCATTCGGGAACAGAAGGGAGAAGGTCCTGGATTCGGTTCGAGCGTGCACGCACGATCAGAACCGCGATTCTTCCCGAAGATACGTCCTGCTGATAAGGAACGCTTTTGTCCAACGTCAGCAGGACATCGAATAGCGGCTCCGCCAGAGACAGTAATTCCCCGTTCTTCCTGCCCGCCCACCCGCATTCCGTGACGGTCCGGCAATCGTGGCCCTGCAAATAGCTCGCAAGCTTGCGCGGAAGATTTTCGTCAATCAGGACCCTCATCGCGCACGCGTGAGAACGGTTTTCGCTTCTTCGAGCGCCGCGATGGCGGCTTCCCTACTGACCGAAGGGAAGTTGTCCAGGAATTCGTCCAGCGTGTCACCAGCTTCGAGGTAGTCGATAAGCGAATCGACCGGAACGCGCGTGCCGCGGAAGCAGGGCGTGCCGCCCAGAATCTCGGGATCGCTGACGATTACCGACGCGTTATCCATACCCGCCTGCCGATTCCAGTCTAACAGGGTCCACGGGACCGCCGCCGGTGATTGATCACCGGGGTTTTCGGCCGCTCCAGCGACATGAAGGTATCTTAATTCAGCCGCTATCCGCCTTGTTTCCAAGTATATCTTTTCACCGCCACGGCCTCAGGCCATTCCTCCGGTAATCAATCACCGGGTACCAGCGGGAGCCAACGAAACATGAACTCACCGCTGTCGGCAGCCGAAACAGCCGCCGGAAACCAAGGCCAGCCCGATGCCATGCCGGCAGGGCAGGAAGCGATCATCCGGGACGCATTTGACGACGTCGCCCTCGTAATCGGCGGAATCGCAGTTATCCATAACCTTGACGACGATCTGGTTTGGACGCTGATGAAGCGCCTGGACCGAATCCGCGTCCGGTTGCTGCGGAACCTGAAGGGGGCGATCGCAAAAGAGACCTTCGAGCCAGGAGCGCGGAAACCGCCACGGACGCACGCCGCCGTGGATGAGTTTCTGTTCCGCAACCGGGCGGGCATGGGGGAGTGACGGGCGCCATGATTCACGTCACAGATCTCTCGCCCGGCCAACGGCGTCTTCTTCGCCTCTTTCAGGCGATCAATTTCGGCCGCATTGAGGAACTGGAAGTTCGCGGCGGCGAGCCACAGTTCAGCCCGCTGCCACGGGTCTTCGTCGAGTTGAAGCTGGATGTGGACGATGGCNNCAACACTTTCCCCTCCGCAGCCAGGTGGGGCGGTTCTTCACTCAACTGGCCCAACTCAGCGACGGCACTGTCGAGTGCATCGACCTCCGGCACGGGCTTCCGTTCCGCATGGTGGTGGAAGCAATGCCGGCGGAGGTGGAGCCGTGATCGCCGCCGCGACACCGATATTGGACCCTTTCGTTATCCCGCAGGCCGAAATCTGCGCGAGCCGGATGGTAGGCAGTTACGGTTTCTCCCCGGATGACCGGGAGGACTTACGGCAGGAGTTGGTGCTCGACTACCTTGAGCGCCTTCCCTGCTTCGATTCCAGCCGCGGTGATTTGCGCGGCTTTGGGTACGGCGTGGTTCGGAATCGTGCCGTCAAACTGGCGGCGCGCCGGTGCAGATCCATCGATCGCCAGGACGCTGAGGCGCACAGCCATCGGGTGCATTGCGCCGTTGTTTCGCGGCCGGATGCCCAACTCGACGTCCGACTCGACGTCCAGGCCGTCCTATCGAGGCTGCCGTATCACCTGCAAGCTCTGGCCCGGCAATTGAGCGAGATGAACCTGACGGAGGTCTGCCGGCAAACGGGAAAATCGCGCTCGCGGATTCACCAGTTGATCCGGCAGATCCGTAGCGCGTTCATGGAAGCGGGTGTGACGCCGGAGATCCTTTCCCGCCGAGGTGCACGATGAAAGGCGGCGAGCCGATTTCCATCGCAAATATCCGGCTCGATGGAGGCACCCAGCCCAGAGCCGCGCTGAACGTCAACGCCATCGAGGATTACGCGAAGGCAATGAGCGCGGGGGCCAAGTTCCCGCCGGTCGCCGTTTTCTATGACGGTGAGCACTACTGGCTCGCCGACGGCTTTCACGGCATCAAGGCCGGGTGTGCCGCCGGTCTGGACGTGATCGATTGCGAAGTCCACCAGGGGACCGTCGAAGACGCCCAATGGTATAGCTTTAGCGCCAACAAGGCCAACGGTCTGCGCCGCACGAACAGCGACAAACAGCGTGCGGTCAAGGCGGCATTGGCGCATCCGCGCTCCGGCTCCCTCAGCAACAGTGAAATCGCCCGTCACTGCGGCGTGACCACGCCCATGGTCGGGAAGTGGCGGGAGCAGCTCGGACTATCTATAAAAGATTTAAAGATAGCCACGGTCACCCGCAAGGGCAGGACCTACACACAGGACGCCAGCAGGATTGGCCGTCCTCCCCGGACATCGAAGCCGGGACAACCTGCGACGGCAATCGAACCTCCAGATCCGGCAGCGGAAACGCCAGTGGCCGGTCCGGGCGCCGTTGCGGCGCCTGGCCGCTCAGCCCGGTGGCAACGGATTGACCGGTTGGCTCGGTTGACCCTTTCGTTCATCGAAGCCACGAAGCATTTCGCCCACCTGGTCAGTTGGCTGGGCGAAACAGCGGGCGAATTTGATGAGGCCGAGTTGATCTTATCGAACGCCAGCAGCACAGTCACCGCAGTGGCCGTTCAAATCGAGCGGAAGGCCGTCGCGGCCGATCCGCTAAATGCATCCCGGTTGGGAATTCAGGAGAACAAATCATGACGCCAATAAAGGTCCTGTCCGGCGCGCTGGACGAGTTAACAGAAGGTCAGATTGTGCTGCGCGGGGTGATTGACCCCGCTTCACTCCGCGGCTTGCTTAAGCCCGACTATCAACGCGAAACGCTGCGGGAAGCCACCATCGAGGGTTTAATGAAGGCGTTCCGCGACGGCACCGGGCGCGTGCCCGATGTGGAGCTCGCCATCCGCGGTGAACGCTACGGATGCACCGACTCCGCTGGGACGTACACCATCACCGGCGATGTGTACATCATCGATGGCCTCCAGCGGATCAGTGCGGCCAGACAGTTTGTGCATGACGGCGGCAAGCCGCTGGTCGGCGCAATGCTTCACTTTGGCACCACGGAGGAATGGGAAAGGGAACGGTTTGACATCCTGAACATGCGCAGGACGAAGCTCTCCCCGAACGTCCTGCTTCGCAACCGCGCTGCGCAGTGTCCCTCCCTGTGCCGCCTGCATGACCTCTGCACCGATGAATCGTTCGTCCTGTGCCAGCGGGTCTCCTGGTCGCAGTACATGCGGCGCGAGGAGTTGCTGACGGCGTTGTCCTTCCTGAAGACGGTGATGCGCCTGCATTCCAAATTCGGGGCGGGCCGGTATCACGCCGTCTCGGGACTTCGGCAGGCGCTGCCACCCATGATGGCCAGCGTAGGACACACCACGATGATCGAGAACGTCAAGACGTTTTTCGAGCTTCTCGATGGCACATGGGGCATCCGCGGGATCCTCTACAAGGATCGCGCCACTCACCTGAAGCACGGCTTCCTCTTCGCTTTGGCGGACGTGATTTCCGCTCACCCGGCGTTCTGGTCCGGAAAGAGCCTCCACATCGATCGCGACATGCAGAAGAAGATCGGCCAGTTCGGACTAAATGACCCGAGCGTCCGGGTGATGGCATGCAGCGGATCGAGCGTGGGCCTCCTCAACAGGCTGATTGTGGACCACATCAACTCCGGTAGGCGCACGCGGCGCCTGGCCGCACCCGAGCCGCATCAGGGTGGTACTCGCCGCGAAGCCTAAAGCCCCATCGCCGGAGAACAGATATGACTCAGCCACTCATCTCTACTTACTCCATGTGGTCGCTGTTCCGGAACTGCCGCAAGGCGGTGGACTGNNTGCCTTGAGCTGTGGCACCAGTGTCGCGACCTCGGGCGAGTGCTGGAGCTCATCGGCACTCTCTGCCCTAACCGGCTGTATGACGAAGGCCAGCGCCGGGACTGGCATAACGCCACGGCTTTGATGAAAGCCTACGCGGCACGGTATGCGTCGGAAGAGTTCGAAGTGGTGGCTCTGGAGAAGACGTTCCAAGGGCCGATCCTCAATCCAGCCACCGGTGCGGCATCCCGCAGCTTCGTCCTCGCCGGCAAGGTGGACGGCATCGTGCGCATCGGGGCCGACTACTTCCTCCTGGAACATAAGACCGCGGCGCAACTGGACGCCGACTATCTGGAGCGACTGTGGACGGACTTCCAGATCACNNACGTGGAGCAGGCGATGGGCATCGCTATCACCGGCATCCTGTACAACATCCTCGTCAAAGCCAAGCTCCAGCAGAGCAAGGGTGAAACGGAGGAAGAGTACCAGGCGCGCCGCGCGGAACTGCTGGCAAA
>PLMF01000350.1 GCA_003142355.1 Bryobacterales bacterium | reverse complement strand
AGTTTCGCACCGAATGGTCTCATTTTTTCTTCATTGGAGGGCAATGGCCACGGTATTGCTCACCTGCCCCCCCTCTTTGAGGGTAAGGGAAACACCTAGTCCCGGCGGCGTGGCCGCCGGAATCGGCACGTTTACCTGGTATAAACCGATATAGCCCGGCGCCAGCCCGGCGAATTCGACCGGCAACTCCTGCCCGTTGACCACCGCCGTCACCGGAGCGGTGGTGACCGAGAGTTGTCCCTGCCGGGCGACCGCTCCCAGGCCGGTTGCGTACACCACCAGCACCTGCCCGCGGGGCAACGGATTAGCAGGTCCATTCATGCTGAAATCCTGGTTCAACACCGCGCCCATCCCGGAATTGCCCGTCAGGAAAATCGCGGGCGCGATGGCCGACACACTTACGGATTGCTGCGCGACCCCATAGACGGAACGTACGCGCAAGGTGTGGACCCCCGGCGCGATGCCCGGCGGAACCTGGGCGTTGATCTGAAACGCCGAGGCCCAGAGCACGGTGGCCTCCACGCCATCCATATCCACCGCGGTGGCGCCGCCCGGCGCGGAGAGGCCCGTCCCGAAAATCGCCATGATGCCGCCCGGCGCGATGCCGCTGGTATAGGTAGCGGCATTGACCACCGCGTCGGCCGTGAAGCTCGCATCCTGCGGCGCCACCACTAGGGCCAGCACCGGCCGGGTGGCCTTATACGTCGCCGCCGCGTTCCCGGAAATATCCATCGACGCCCCGCCCGAGGCCAGGTCCGTCACGAAGGCGCGGTACGCCTGGGCGGCCCCCACCCCGATCTGGTAGGCCGGCTGGCTGCCGTCGCACACGTCGATGCGCGAAATCAAGGCGCCCGCGGCCGGCGGGTTCCCCGACGAGTCCACCGCGTCCAGCAGATCCACCGGCACGCCGCACGCGCCCGCCGCCGAATTCACCTCCAGCGCCATACTCTGCATCAGGCTGCCTGCCTGTGAAAGCGCTCCCACCATGAACCGCCTGCCGCTGGGACTGCGCAGCGCGAACCGCACCACGCCCCGCAAGCCGCCCGTCCATGTTCCCGCGCCCACCGTAAAGCCATTCAGGTAATCGTTCAGATTGGTGCGCGCGTAGAGAGGGCTGGGGTCCTGAATCACGATGGACCCGTCCGCCGCGATTCCGATGGCCACCACGAAGTGGCCGCCGGCCAGCGTGCCGTTGAGCGAGAGACCCAGCGACAGCAGCAGCGGCTCGCCTTGCGCCACCAGGTCGGCGATGCTGGCGAGAGCCGGATTCTGCGCCGCCAGGTCCACGCCGCCGGTGAATTCCACCGCGCGCCACAGATTCACAATCTGCTCGCCGGAAGCCGGATTCGACAGGAATCCGTCGCAAAGTTTGTTGCCCGCCGCATCCGCCGTGCACCAGGCCTGCAAGAATTGGTCGAGCGCGCCCGCATCGGCCATGCCGTTGGGCGACGGCAGATCCCCGCGGTTCTGGCGGTACCGCAGAATCGACGCCACCGCCGTCAGCAGCGCGCCTTTCTGCCCGATGGTGGCCGTTCCATTGCCCAGCGGCGCGCTTCCCCCCGCCTGCAGTTGCGGGAAGCCCGCCAATGTCGATGCCGCCGCCAGCGCGCCAAACGTCACCGCGTTCTGCGCCACCGACGGCGCGTTGGCGGTCACCAGCGTCACCCCCTGGGCTGCCGGCAAGCGCACGAATGTTTCCGCCTGCCCGGAACTGTCGGTGGACGCGGTTGCGGCCGAAAGCTGCGCGCCCGGCGACGCCTGGAATACCACCGGCGCGCCCACCACCGGCGTACCGGAGGGATCCAGCAGGGCGATCCTCAACGCCAGCGGCAGCAACGCCCCCGGCGAGCCGGTCTGGTTGTCGCCCTGCACCTTGGCCATGGCAATCCGGTTGTCCGCAAACCCTTTGATGGTTAGGGTGCCGTTGGCCGCCGACGTTCCCCCGGTGTCCGCCGCGCGCACGCTCACCGTCCCGCTCTTCGACGCCAGCGGAATGAACATATCCCAACTGTAGGCCCCGTTCGCCGTGGTCACCAGAAAGTCGGGCTGTCCGGAAACCGACACGCGGATGGTGCTGTTGTTCGGGAACCCGATGATGGCCAGGTGCGCGCGGCCGCCCGCCGCAATCGAGGTCGGCGTAATCGCCACTCCCGGAGGGGCCTTGGGCGTCGGATGCTCCACCGCCGCCGCGGCGCCCGCCGAGTACGTGATGTTGCCGCCCTCGAAGTTCTGCTGGTGCAGGCTCCCCGTGACTGTTTCATCCCCCACCGGCATGCCAAAGCTGCCCGCGGCCCCGCCGATGGCGTTGTAACGGGCGAGAATCGGGCCGCTCACGAAATACGCCTGCCCCGCCCGAGGCCCGGCCGTCGCCCCGTAGATGACGCCGTTGGCGAAGCTTTGCGTCGCCCCCGAGTTGGCGCCCGAAGTCGAGAAGGCGGAAGCTTCCGACAGCGGAGCGCCCGCCGCGCCGGTCTCGTATTTCAGCAGCGCCCATTTCGAAAGTACGATTCCGCTCACCACCCGCACCGGATTGCCCGCCAGGGCGGCGCTGTTTTGAAACTGCTGGGTGCCGCCGGCCGACTGATCGCTGGTGGGATACCCCAGCGCCCCGGCCGGACCGCCCAAACCCTGGTACCGCGTGAGCACGGCCCCGCCCACCACGTACGCCGCGCCCGCCTGGTCCGCTTCGGCGATCATGTACACCGCCGCATCCGCGCCGCTCGATTCGACCACCTGCACGTAACCGCTGCCCGCTCGAACGGCGGAGCCCGCGACCGGCAGTGCGACCGATATCTTGTTGCGCGCGAGCGCGGACTGGAACGCTTGTTGAACGGCCGCTGGCGCGCCATCGCCCACCAGGCAGCAGGCCATGGTTACCACCAGGTTGAAGGTGGGGCTCTTCACCCCTTCGCTGGACGCCACCACGCTGGCCGTCCCGGCGCCTACGGCGGTGAGCACGGCCGTCGCCCCACTCGAGCCAATCGCCTGAATGGCAATCACGCGGCTGTTGGTCGTGCTCCAGGCGATCGCCCGGTCCGTCAGCGGCGTGTTGGTCGAATCGAGCGGCGTCGCCGTCAGCGTCAAGGTGTCGCCCAGGTTGAGGCTGGCGGTCTTGCTCATGGGCGCGCCTGCCAATGTCAGCCACATCACCGGTTGCCGCACCACCGGAGAGCCGCCCGGCAGGTATTCCAGAGCCCCGCCTTCAAACGTCTGCCGGTGGGCCCCGGTGGAGGCGACCAGCAGCACCTCGGACGTCGGCAGACCCAGGAATCCGGCCGTCCCTCCCTCGGCCAGGTACAAGTCGTATATCGGCTCCTCGACTCCGAAAACCTTGTTCTTGTTCGACCCCGACGTGATGCTGTAGATCACCCCGAAAGCGTACGTCTGCCCGCTGGCGGTGGTGCCGGTCGACGCCGTAATCGCGGTTGGCGCCGTCAGCGGACGTCCCGGCCCCCCAGCCATGCCGCCGAGACCCGCCCACTCCGTGTAGTACCCACCCGAGATGGTCAGGTTCTGCCCGCCCGCCAGGGGAGTCGTATACACAAAAAGCGCGTAGCCCTTGTCGAAGAGATCATACGTGCAGGCGTTGCCGAGGTCGAAAAACGGGCAGTTTTGCGTGTCCATCATAGGATACCCGGCGGTGGTCGCGCCGACCGAGCTGTAGTAGGCATACTCCCCGGCCCAGAGCTGAACCACCGTGTCGACGTCGGTAGCCGTCAGGGCAGCCACCGTGGAACTCACCGTGGCCAGCGCCAGTTTCCCGCCTGCGTTCGCAGCGGCAAACTCCTGCACATAGCCGGTGGTTCCCAACGCCTTCACCGCTCCCAGAGGCGGCAGTGAAACCATGCTGCTGAAGCCGCCCCGGGAGAACGCGCTTTCAAACTGCCACCAGAGCGTCGAATTGGGCGCGCCTGTTCCCACGCCGATCACGTGACTGAGCGTGATGCTGGCGGTGGCCGACCTGGTGGTGTCGGCCATGCTCGTGGCCGTAACCGTGACGGTCTGGGATGCGCTGACCGGCACCGGTGCCGTGTACAAACCGGCGCTGTTGATGGTCCCCACTTGCGGGCTGATGGACCACGTCACCGCCGTGTTGGTGCTGTTGGTCACGGTCGCGGTGAACTGTTGCGTCTGGCCGTCGGTCAGAGCCACCGAAGTTGGGGAGATAGCGATCGTCAGCGCCGCGCCCGGCTGAAGCTGAATCGGCACCGAGGCCGCCTGCGAGCTGTCGGCCGCGCTGGTGGCCGTTATGGTGATGGTCTGTTGGCTGGATATGAGCGATGGCGCCTTATACGTATTGGTTGAAATGCCGTTCGCCCCCGCACCGCTGGCGGGGCCGAGTGTTCCCACGCTGGGGCTGAAGCTCCAGCTCACGGCGGTGTTGCTGGTCCCCGTCACCAGGGCCGTAAGGGAGGCCGTCTGGCTCCCCTGAAGACTATTGGCCGTGGTGCTCAGCGTTACCAGTACCTGCGCATGCAGAGCGGCGGCCGTCAGACACAACGGCAGCACCCGAAGAAACCTGGGAATGGACCGGTCGGGGCGCACGGGTAACCACTTATCTTAATATGCTGCAAACCCCGTTCCACGCCCGGAGTTGCTGGTGTTGCTGGTGGGGCAGGCGGTGCCGCCTGCCCTTGCACCTACCGGGCCTCTCTTCATTGCTCCCGCCCCGGGTTTCCCCTAAACTTGAAGATCGATCGTCTCATTATGTTGGTATTCCAACTGGGCCTGCTCCTCTGCCTCCTCCTGATATGCAGCCTGGCGCCGGGGTTCTACTGCGTCCGCAACTTGCCGTGGAGCCCCCTTGAGAAGCTCTCGGGCGGCGTCGGCCTGTCGCTCGTGCTGCTCTATCTCGCGTCGTGGGCCATTTACTGCTTCATCCCGCGCGCCGCCGGCGGCGCTTTCGTGGCCGTGTCTCTGATCTGCGTCCTGCTCGGCATTCTGGCCCGCAATGACCTCTCTCGGCTGCTCCGTTCGTTCCGCGTTCGCCGCGCAGCCCTGGGTTATGCGTTCCTGTTCCTCTGGACGGTGGTGATCCTCGCCATGATCCGGAACTATTCCGGACTCGACTGGGGCGAGGACTGGTTGGAGCATTTTCAGCGGTCCTTGTTTTTCCTGCACCGTTTCCCCGCCGGCACCCCCCTGCTGGGCGGATACCAACTCCCCGCCAGACCGCCCATGATGAACGTGCTCGCGGCGTTCTTCCTGGGTCGGACTCAGGACCGCTTTGAACTCTTCCAGGTGGCCAGCGCTTTTCTCAATACGCTGGTGTTTCTCCCCTGCTGCCTCATGCTGCCGGCGCTGGGCCTGTCACGCCGGCCGCGGACCCTGCCGCTGGTGGCGCTCTTCGCCTTCAGCCCCGTGGTGATGGAGAACGCCGCGTACACGTGGACCAAGGGCCTTTCCACGTTTTTTGCGATCCTGGCGTTTTGGTTCTACCTGGCCGGTTGGAGGAAGAACGACCGGGTACGAATGGCAGCCGCCTTCCTGGCTCTCTCGGCCGGGTTGCTGGTGCACTACTCGGCCGGCCCCTATTGCCTGCTGCTGGGGTTGCATTATCTGCTGCGGGTCTTCTGGAAACGGCCGCGCAAGTGGCGTGAGCTGGCCGCCATGGTGGTTCCCTGCGCGCTGTTGTTGGCCACCTGGTTCGCATGGTCTGCGGCCGTGTACGGGCGCGGGGTGACGTTCCAGTCGAATACTTCGGTGACCTCCGCCCGGCAGTATCCCGGCAACAACCTGGCCAAGATCGGCGCCAACCTGGCCGATTCGATTGTGCCGTATGTGCTGCGAAGTGGGCTGACGGATACCGGCCAGCCCAATCCCGCGGGCGTTCTTCGCGACAACGCATTCGGGTTTTACCAGGTCAATCTGATCTTCGGCATGGGCCTGGTGGGAGGCCCGTTCGTGCTGTGGCTGCTATGGGGGTTCGTTCGGCGCCGCTCCGCCGGCTCGCGGGAATGGCGATTCTGGCGCGTCCTGATACCCCTATGCGTCATCCTGGGGGTGGCCGTCGTCGGCGAACGCAGCCCTTTTGGCGCCGCCCACCTGACCTTGATTCCCCTGGAAATTCTCGGACTGTCCCTGGTCGCGGCCGCCTTCCCCTGGCGGCGGGCTGCCGCCATCGCCGTCGTCGCCGGCTGCATCGTCGATTTCTCGCTGGGAGTGTTCTTGCAGGCCCGTGTCGAAGCGCTCGAAAACACTCCCCAACGAACCGTTTTCACCGCCGGCCTCAACCCCGAGTACGGAGGCTTCCAGATGGGATCGCCCACCCGCGACGGACTTTCCGAACCGGCTTGGGAAAATTGGTTCTTCAAACACCGCTTCGCCCTGTGCCAGCGGTTTCTCGGCATGCTCGCCGGCTATCGACCCCCGGACGCAGCGGATCGGCAACTTGCGTCCCGGGCGCAAGCTCAGCTCCAGCGGCATCTGGACGAGGACGCCGTGTATTGGCACGGTTGGTGGGGGCGTCACGACTATACTCTGACGTTTCTCGGCGACGATGTTGCCGGTCTATCCGGTGAGGGCGCAGTCGTGCCGCAGGCCCTGCTGGTGATTTTATTCCTGGCTTTGATGGGTGCCCTGGTGCGCGAGATGCGGCCCACGCCGCCGCGGCGTATCCCGCAACGCGCTCCGGCCCGCCGTTCACGCCGATGATGCCGGACCCTGCAAACCCGGTACGTAAACTCACGCTCTCGGGGTGTGTGAGAAATGCGGATTAAGCACCCTGCGCCGGCCCCTCGCCCTTTCCTGATGTTAGATTCGAAGTATATGCCTGCCAGGCAGCGGAAGCGCCAAGTAGCCCTCAAACCCGCCGAAGTTGCCAGTCCACCGGTCCCCCCCACCATCGCTTTCCTGGAGCGCCATGCGCGCTCCGCTGTTCTGGTGCTGATTCTGATTGCTTCCGTCCGCATCGTCTCCACCTACACGGTTTTCAACCACACCTCCGACGAGCCCAACCACATCGCCTGTGGGATGGAGTGGCTCGACAAGGGGAAGTACACCTATGAAGCGCAGCATCCCCCTTTGGCCCGGGTGGCAGCGGCCCTGGGCCCCTATCTGCTGGGCATTCGATCGCAGGGGTCCCCTACCCCCAACAATCTGACGGTGCCCGAAGAAGGCACGAAAATCCTCTACCGCGATCGCCATTACGACCTGACGCTGGCGCTGGCGCGTCTCGGACTCCTGCCCTTCTTCTGGATCGCCTGCCTGACAATGTACTGGTGGGGCCAGCGCTACTTCGGCGCGACGGCCGCGGTAGTAACCGTGTTTTTGTTCAGCTTTCTGCCGCCCGTGCTGGCGCACGCGGGCCTGGCCACCACCGATATGGCGCTGACCGCCTTCCTGGGCGCCGCGTTCGTTTCCGCCCTGGCATGGCTGGAACAGCCCGGCCCGCGCGGCGGCGCGCTCTTTGGCGCCTGCACCGCCCTGGCCATGCTCTCGAAGTTTTCCGTCGTCGCCTTTCTTCCAGCTTCGCTCGCTGTGGCGCTGATTTGGTTTCTCTCGGCCGAGCGGCCCACACTGGCCTGGCTGGCAGCCGCCGTGAAACGCCGCCTCCCGTCGTTTGGCTTGGCCGTGCTGGTTGGGCTGCTGGTGATTTGGGCCGGCTACCGGTTCTCATTTGGAGCGCCCGATTTCACCAGCCTCCGCCTGCCGGCGCCGCAAGTTTTCAGCGGCATCCGCGCGGTGATGCGGCACAACGCGACCGGCCATCCCAGCTATCTACTGGGAGAACGCAATATCACCGGCTTCTGGTATTTCTACCCGGTAGTGCTGGCCGTGAAAACGCCGCTCGCCTTCCTGTTTCTGCTGGGTTATGGAGTGGTGCTGGCGCTTCGGAAACGGAGCCCGTACCGGCGCGCCTGGATTCCGGTGAGCTTTGCGGCCGGCATCCTGCTGGTGGGCTTGGAGAGCCATATCAATATCGGCGTGCGCCACATCCTGCCGATCTACATGGGGTTTTCCATCCTGGCGGCCATCGCCGCACTGCGGCTGCTGGAACTGTCGCGGGCGCGCCCGTGGATGCGGATCGGGCTGGCGCTGCTGGTGGCCTGGTTTGCCGGCTCGTCCCTGCTGGCCCACCCGGACTACCTGCCGTATTTTAACGAGCTGGCCGGAAGCGAGCCGGAAAAAATCGTGGTGGACTCCGACCTCGACTGGGGCCAGGACATGAAGCGGCTCGCCACGCGATTGCACCAGGCCGGCGCCAGCGAACTGACGTTCAATCCGTTCATCATTGCGGACCTGGAACACCAGCATGGCTTCCCCCCGATCCGCGAGATGGATGTGGCGAACCCCTCTCCCGGCTGGAACGCGGTCAGCCTGACTTACCTGAAACTGGCGCGGCTCGGTCTGTGGTACTCCTATCTGCAAGTCCAGCCTTGGCCGGAGCACATCGCACCCACCGAGAGGGTTGGTAAGGGCGTCCTGCTTTGGTATTTCCCCTACCCGGCGCACCCGCAATAATTCACCGGAGTGCCTGTAATACCAGAAGCCAATGATTGCTCCGCCAACTGCTATCATCTGTTAGATTCCCCGCTATGCGACCTGGCAGAAGAGCCCGCAGGCGCGGCGCCAAAGCGCCTCCGTCGATCGCGGTTGCCCGCCCGTGGCTCCAGGAGATCGCCCAGTGGCTGGCAGCCCATCACAAGCTGGTCCTCATTCTGCTACTGGCGCTGTCGGTCCTGATCCGCGCCGGCTACTATTTGGAAGCCCGAGACGGCCCTCTTCTTTACGGACACCTGTGGCCTCAAGCCGACATGGGGTTTTTTGACCGCTGGGCCAAAGTGATCGTCCATGACGATCCGCTGGGCAGGCAACCGTTGCATCCGTTCTTCTCCTGGCAGACTGCGCCGGCCGAGGCCCATTTCCGCGCTCATCCCGAACAGATTGCGCAATACGAAGCCGCCGGTGTGCCGCATGGCGATACCGACGCGCTGTATCGTGCGCTCTGGGACCGTTGGACTCACGGCAAAGAATACTACCAGGAGCCGCTCTACGTTTATTTGATTGCGTTTACATACTGGCTGGCGGGCCCCTCGGTCGGCGCCGTCTTCCTATGGCAGACGATGCTGGGCGTCGCGACCAACCTGCTCGTCTACCTCCTTGCCCGACGCTACTTCGGTGAGTTGGCGGCGGCTCTCTCCGGTCTGCTCATCCTGTTCTACTCGCCGCTCTTTGTCTACGAGCTCACGCTCTTGCGAACCACTCTGACCGCGTTCCTGGCCGCGGCGGCGGTTGCGGGACTCGAGTGGGCGCTTTCCGGCAATTCGTGGCGCCGCTGGTGGATCGCCGGCGTCATAGTCGGGATCGCGATGGCCTGCCAGGTTACGTTTGGCGTTTTCCTCGCCGGCTGCCTGGGGCTTCTCTGGCTGAGATTTCGAGCATCCCCGCTCGCTGTGCTCCGTCCAGCGGCAGCGATAGTCTGCGGCGCCGCGCTGGCGGTTTCTCCCATCGTCGCCCGCAACCTGGCCGTTGGCGCTCCGCCATTAGGCTGGACCGGCGCCGGCGTCTGGACGTTCGTCCGGTTCAACACGCCCTCCGAGAATCCGCGAATGGGAATTGTGACGCCATCGTTCCCCGACCATATTCGCGTTCTGGGCGCAAGCGACGCGCAGGCGATTCCAGCGTTGCTCGCCACCCTGCGCGAGCATACACCGGCTAGCCTGGCGCGCCTGGCCCTGCTGAAGTTCCAAACGACCTGGAACTGGTACGAAGAAGGCGATAACGTCAACTTCTATTTCTCCCGCTTCTACTCCTCGGTGCTTCGTTATGCGCCGGTCACCAATACACTCGTCTCGCCGCTGCTCCTGGTCGGATTGGCGCTTTCCATCAAACAGTGGAAGCGCCTTGCTCCCTTGTACCTGTTGGCCGCGAACGGCATCTTCGTGATGCTGGTCACCTTCCCGACAGACCGATACCGCGCGTCTTATTTTGCCGTCCTCATCCCGCTGGGCGCCGCCGTTGTGGTGCAAGCGTTGGAATGGATTTCTTCGCGCCAATTCAGAAAGGCGCTCATGCTTGCGTCCGCGCTGCTGGTGGTATTCCTTTGGACCTCGCTCCCGTTGCCCCCGTCACGGCCGCTGATCCCAGGGTCTTATTATTGGGCGCCCTTATCTTACTATTGGTTGCCGCTGGATGATGCCGCGGTCAAGAAGCAGGACTGGCGTGAGGCGGCGCGGGTTTGGGAACGATTCCTGCGATCCGAGCCGAAGCACTTCGGCCCGGCCGACGATCCGCTGCTGATCGGAACTTTCGCATCGTCTCACACGACGCTGGGCAGCGACTTGCTGAAAGCCGGCGAGCCGGCCAGGGCATCGTTGGAATTCGCTCGCGCCAACCAACTCGGTGCGCTGCTGAAGAAGTGAGAACTTCAGCCTTAGTACACGATTTCGCAAATTCGG
>PLMF01000188.1:22995-26750 GCA_003142355.1 Bryobacterales bacterium | reverse complement strand
GCAATCCCGGTGTTGCCGCTGGTCGGCTCGATGAGATGCTTGCCGGGCGTGAGAATGCCGCGCTTCTCCGCGTCCCAGATCATCGACGCGCCGATGCGGCACTTGACGGAATAGGCGGGATTGCGGCCTTCGATCTTGGCCAGAAGGATGGCTTTGCCGCCATCGGGAACGCGATTCAGCCGAACCAGCGGAGTGCGGCCAATACTGAAGGAATTGTCGTCGTAGATGCGCACGTCAGATCTCCCAGTTGAGGACGTACTTGTTCTGCTTGTCGGTCCAGGCGCGCAGCAGCCCCGCGAAGGTGGTCTTGTCAATGACCTCCGAAACGGCGCAGTCCACCTGCCGCCACATGTCCGTGAAGGGCGTCTCGGCCCTGCGGCGCGGCCGGCTCGGGCCCTGCGGCGGGCCGTCGATGGAGCGCAGCACCTCTCCTACCGTGAGCGATTCGGCGGGCCGGGCGAGCAGGTAGCCCCCCTCCGCGCCGCGCCGGGACTCCACGAATCCAGCCTGCTTTAATCCCGCCAGGATGAGCTCGAGAAACTTCTGCGGGATCTTCTGGCGGCGGGCAATATCGGCGATTCTCACCGGCTCGCCGGCGGGTTGCGAAGCCAGGTCGAGGATTGCCTGCAACGCGTATTCGCTTTTCACGGAAATGCTCATAGGGACTGGACAGCGGGATTCACCTGTATCCTACTAGAGATTGTAGGGCATGTCGCGGAAGGGCGCAAATAGCGGCTCCTCCGCCCCCACTTTCCTGGTAGCTGCCTGAGTGTCACAATGGCTAGTGGCGGATTTACCTTCCTTTGTGAACACCGAAGCCGATCGCAGAGGTTCCTACCTGTGGCTATACGGCGTACTGTCGCTGTATGCCGCGGTGTTCCTGATTTATTCCGTGACGTGGGCTTTTACCTGGGATGAAAGTTATCATCTGCTGGCTGCCCAGTTGATGGACGCCGGCAGACGGCCGTACATCGATTTCTGTTTCCCCCAGTCCCCTCTGAACGCCTACTGGAACGCGGGTTGGATGCGCGTGTTGGGCCAGAGTTGGCGGGTGCCGCACGGCTTCGCTGCGTTGTTCACCATCGGCGCGGTCCTGCTCACGGCCGATTTTGTGTTCCGCCGCTTTCCGGTGGGAAGTTGGCGCTTCGCCGCCGCCATCACGGCCGGCCTCGCGACCGGCCTGAACGCTATGGTGTTCGAATATGGGCCGCTGGCGCAGGCTTACGGCATTTGTCTCGTCGCGCTGGCCGCGGCGTTCCGGATTACCGTGCGCGCGGTGGATCGAGGTGGACCGCTCCTCGCCGCCCTGGCCGGCTTCTTCGCCGGCGTGGCAGCCGGTTCGTCGCTCTTGACGGCTGCCGCCGCCCCCGTGTTGCTGGTCTGGATGCTGTTCTACAATCGCGCGGGCCGCCGATGGACGAAGCTCATCGCTTTCGGCATCGGAACCGCGGTTCCCTTTGCGCCGGTGTTCTGGCTGTTTTGGTTAGGGCCGCGACAGACCTGGTTCAACGTGGTTCAGTATCACGCCTTCTTTCGCTCGCTGTATTGGCCCGAGACGACGCGCCACGACCTGGAAATCCTGACGTCCTGGATCGATTCGGGACAGGGCCTGGTGCTCGGCCTGCTGGCGGTGTTCGGCCTGCTTTACGTCGTGCGCGGAAGCGGTTGGCCGCGCGCGTTGAAGGCGGAGTTCTACTTGTGCGCGTGGCTCGCGGCGGCGCTTTCCGTTTGGGTTGGCCGCGCCCATCCCACCTTCGCGCGATATTTTCTGCTGACCGTGCCGTTTCTGGCGATTCTATCGGTGGCGGGGCTGTACGCGATCGCCTCCCGCGTGTTCGGAGGGGACCGCCCGCGCTGGCCGGTGCTGCTGGTTTCGCTGCTGTTCGCGCTGGGATTGGGCAAATCGCTTTATGAACGGCGGGACGTGAGGTGGAGCCCATACCAGCGGTTGGCGAGCAAGGTCGACCAGGTGACGCCGCGCAACGGGCTGCTGTTCGCCAATGAGCCGATCTATTTCCTGACGAAACGCACTCCGCCGCCGGGATTCGAGTTGTTCTATTCCCACAAGATCAACCTGCCGCCCGCGGAGGCGGCGCTCATGCACATCATCACCGACGCCGAGGTCAAGCGCCGGGTGCAATCGGGGATGTTCGCGACGGCCTATAGCTGCGATGATGAGGAAATCGACGACTACGGTCTGGAGAAACTGTACCAGCAGCGTGTGGACATGGACGACTGCTCCATCTTTTGGGGTCGGAAGAAATGAGGCAAACGGGAGGGTTACACGGATGCCACTGGATTGCCGCGCAGGCTGCGAGGCGCTACGCGGCTTCCCAGCGACTCAACACCGGAAATGGGCTTAGCGCCCGCCTGTCTTCTCGGTGGTCTCTGTCTTCTTGGTCGTCTTCTTGACGCCCTTTTTCTTGGTCGTCTTTTCGGTCTTTTCGGTCGTCTTGGTCGTATCCTGGCCATAGACCAGGGCCGCGCTACCGAGAACCAGCGACAGGCCGAGCATCAGCGACATCAGCTTTTTCATTGCGTATCTCCTTTGGGATGGGGCGAACTTAATTCACCTGCGGCTATCATAGCGAACGGCACATGAAGAGTCGCTTAACCCGCAATTAAAATCAGTTCATATGGCGACACTGTGGTCTCATGGGAGAAAACGGCTCCGAATCAATGAGTTAGCTTCGGCGGCGGCTTCATTCCACCCCTCCATTGACCTATTCGCTTTCCGCCGATTAAGATCATGGTAGGGGACTTGCAGTTAAGGGCCTATGCGAACCAACGTGCCGCTCAAAACGAGGCATCGGGAAATCCTGAGCTCTATCGTCCGCGAGTACATCGAAACTGGTGAGCCCATCGGGTCGCGCACCATCTCCAGGCGCCGGAGCGATGCGCTCAGCCCGGCTTCCATCCGGAACGCGATGGCGGACCTGGCCGACGAGGGCTACCTTTCGCAGCCGCACACATCCGCGGGACGGGTTCCCACGGAGAAGGCATTCCGGTACTATGTCCGCTCTCTGACCGTCAAACGCGTCGCTTGGGCGGAAGGCGAGCGGCTGCGCAACGAGTTCCGCTCACTGGATACGATGGGGGCTTGCGTCGAGCGGTCCAGCCACATCCTGGTGGAGCTGACGAGCAACGTGGGAATCGCGGCGGCGATTCCGGCTCTGGCGCAGGAACTGGACCAGATCGAGCTGGTGCCGCTGGCGGATCGTCGCATCCTCATGATCCTGGTCACCCGCGATCATACGGTGCGCAACCGCGTGGTGGCGCTCGATGAGCCCGCCTCGCCGGAAGAGTTGGCCTCCATCCGGAACTACGTGAATCAGAGTTTTAGCGGCTGGCAGTTGGGCGAGGCGCGGCGGGAGTTGCTGCGCCGCATGGCGGAAGAACGCGCTCTCTACGACGCGCTGATGCGCAAGCTTCAGTGGTTGTGCCAGAAGGGATTGCTGGAAGTGGACACCCTTCCCGAGGTACACATGGAAGGCGCTTCCAACCTGCTCGGCCTGGACCTGCACCTGACGCGCGAGAAGATGCGCGAGCTGCTGTGCGCGTTGGAGGAAAAGAAGCGTCTGATCGAGATGCTGGACCGGTTTCTGGAGCAGCCGCCGGGCGAACTGGAAGTGCACGTTGGCCTGGAGGAAGCCCACCCGGCCATGAAAGACCTGGCGCTGATCGGCATGACGGTGCGGATGGTGAGCGGGCAGCCCGCGAAGGTGGCCGTGCTGGGCCCCATGCGCATGCACTAC
>PLMF01000188.1:0-22970 GCA_003142355.1 Bryobacterales bacterium | reverse complement strand
GTTCCCGCCACCACCGTGGAGGGACAACTCGCGGCCGTCAGCGCCGAACGCGATCGGCTGGCGGCGGAAAAGGCCGATCTCTGCGACCGGCTGCTGCGCGCCCGCGCCGAGTTCGATAACGCGCGGCGCCGGACCGAGCGCAAGCGCTCGGATTTCCTCCAGTTCGCCGCCATGGACCTGGTGCGGGAGATCCTGCCGGTGCTGGACGATTTCGAGCGCGCGTTGAAGGTGGAAACGGCCGATCGCGACTACGCCAAAGGCATCGAGCTGATCTATCAGAGACTTTTCGAAACGCTGAAGAGACTGGGGCTCGAGCCCATCGAGACGGAGGGCAGGAAGTTCGACCCCAACCAGCACGAGGCGGTGCAACGGGTCCAGACCGGAGAGGCCGAAGACCAGGCGATTCTGGGCGAGTTGCAGAGAGGCTATAATTTCAGAGGAAAGCTTCTCCGGCCCGCATGGGTCAGGGTCGCGGTCGGGTCGTAACGCAGTGAATCCCGTGTCGAAGAGAGATTATTACGAGGTCCTTGGTGTGGGCCGGGACGCCGGCGAACAGGAGATCAAGGGCGCCTACCGCAGGCTCGCGCTGCAGCACCATCCCGACCGCAATCCCGAGGACCCCACCTCCGAGGAGAGATTCAAGGAAGCTTCCGAAGCCTATAGCGTTCTGAGCGACCCCCAAAAACGCGCGGCGTACGACCGTTACGGCCACGCCGGTTTGCAGGGAGTCGCGGCGGGCGGCTTCAGTCCCGACGTCTTCGCCGATTTCAGCGACATCCTCGGCGATTTCTTCGGCTTCGGCGATCTTTTCGGCGGTGGACGGCGGCGCAGCCGCGCGCAACGCGGCGAGGACATCCGCTACGATCTCGAGCTCGGCTTTGAAGAAGCCGTGTTCGGCATGAGCGCCGAAATCCAAATTCCGCGGATGGAGGTCTGCGACCGGTGCAACGGCTCGGGATCGGAGCCCGGCAGCTCACCGGCCGCCTGTCCCACGTGCCACGGCCGCGGAGAGGTTCTTTACCAGCAGAGCTTTCTGACGATCCGGCGCGCGTGCAGTACTTGCGGGGGATCGGGGAAGGTCATCCGCCATCCGTGCAGCCAGTGTCGCGGCAACGGCTACCGCCAGGTGCAGCGGAAGCTCAAGGTCAACATCCCCGCCGGAGTGGACGACGGCACTCGCCTGCGGCTTTCGAGCGAAGGCCAGCCGGGCGCCAATGGCGGGCCTCCCGGCGACCTCTACGTGTTCCTGAAGGTGAAGGCGCACCCCTTCTTCGAACGCCACGAGCACGACCTGCACTGCACCATCCCGATCGGCATCGCGCAGGCCGCGCTGGGCGCGGAAATCGAAGTTCCCACGCTGGAACAGCCGCACAAGCTCAAGATCCCGGAGGGCACCCAGACCGGAGCGCAATTCCGCCTGCGCGGCAAAGGCGCGCCGGTCTTGAACGGCAGCGGCCGCGGAGATCTCTGTATTCACGTCGACGTGAAGGTGCCCACGCGGCTGACGCGCGAACAGCGAAAATTGCTCGAGCAGTTGCGCGACGCCCTGCCGGTGGATAACGCCCCCGCCGCCAAGGGGCTGTTCGAGAAGGTGAAAGATTACTTCTCGTAGGGGCCGGGCATGCCCGGCCCCTACCGCAAAAGCGGATCCGACACAGCGGCTGGACAGCCGAAATCCCGCGATGCCGAATCCTTCAGTTGCCCGGCCAGGTCCCGGCGCCCGATACGGAGATACAGCGGGATGGTCGCAGCCACGGCCGTGCAGGTGTGCTGGCGAACAATTTCGCACGACGGGTTGAATGCCGGGCCGTTGGGGCCTGGTACGGTCGCGCAGCCCTTGGAATCGAGACCCTGCCGGTAGAGACTCAGCAGGTCCTGTCTCAGGCTCAGGTCGGAAGTCACGATGGTGCCCTCGACCAGGGCGACCGCCGCTTCGTCGGCACGGCCGTTGGCGAGAAATGCGGTGGACAGTTGCCGGTACGTCTGGGCATTCAGCGGGTCCAGTTCCAGCGCGGTAGCCGCTGCCTCCAGCGCCTTCGACGGGTCTTTCAATCTCAGGCGGGTATCGGAAATCGACCGTTCGAGATCGGCGAGCTTGGACTGATCGGCCTCCTTCGTCGCCAGATGCTCATCCGTCGCCGTCACAATGGTCTTCGCGCGCAGCAGCAGATCCAGCGCCTTCTGGTAAGCGCGCGAGCTTTCCGGCGTGGCTGCCAGTAAGTCGCCTTTTGTGATGTAATAACTGCTCGCCTGGCGATAGGCCGCGGCGTTGTTGCGCCAGTCCGGCACTGAGTCGAGAATCGCCAGGCTTTTTTCCGCTTCGGCGATCACGCGGTCGATATTGGCATGGGTCGCGTCGGAATCGTCGAGCGCGGCCGCCAGCGCCCGGTGACTCTTGTAGCTATGGGGCGAGGTCTCGGCCGCGGCCGTCATGAGACTGAGATCGTCCCGCCAGTCGGAATTGCGAGCCCATGTACGCGCGGTGAATGCGGCCACAATCAGGCACAGCGTAACTGGGGCCAGCCTGGCCACGCCGGCCCGGCGGCCGATGGCGTACAAGCCCAGAACGACGCACACAGCCAGCGCGATCGATGGCAGGTAGAGGAAGCGTTCCGCCATGATCGTGCCGATGGGGAAGAGCAGGTTGGACGTAGGCAGGAATGTGACGAACGCCAGGCCGGCAACGAAGAATACGGGGCGGTTGAATCGGAACATCAGCAGCGCTGCGGCGGCGGCCAAGGCAACGATGGCCCACGCCAGCCAGTCTTGCGGGCTGCCGGCTGCGAGCGGGATCTGCGCGTAGGAGTAATCGCAGGAGAGATGAGCGGGCCACACCAGCAGCCCAAGATACCTGGCAATGACCTTAATGGCGGTGAGCTTGGCCGTCCAGAAGCCGGCGCCGGCGAGCGGGTTATCCCAGAACGGAAACTCGGGGGTCAGCAGCTTCGCGAACACGGCTGTCCGCACGTACCACATGGCTTCCAGAGCCGGCCAGACGGCAAGGCACCCCAGAAGGAGCGCTCTGCCCCGTCGCCTTTCCTTCCACCAGGTGAGCTCGTAGAGCGCGATCACGCCCAGGACGGTGACGGCGCTTTCCTTGGAGAACACACCCACCGTGGTCACCGCCATCAGACCGGCCAGCCAGGCCCATCGGCGCCGGCCCTGGGTTTCGGCGCTCTGCAGGTACATCCAGAATCCGCTCAGCAACGACATGCCCGCCAGCAGGTCCGCGCGTCCGACCATATTGGTTACGGACTCGGTCAGGACGGGATGAACAGCCCAGACGGCGGCGACGAAGACCGCCGGCCACAACTTCCGCATCAGCCGCAGCGCCAGAGCGTACACCAGCAGGACGTTGCCGGTATGCAGCAGGAAATTGATCCAGTGGTAGCCGGCGGGCTGGTCGCCGTTGCCGAGGATCGAGTAGTTGAAGAGATAGGTGAGCGTGGTGATGGGCCGATACAGGCCGCTCTCGCCGTAGGGCCACCAGTAAGTCTTGTGGAGGATCAGGCCGATGTTCTGCGGGGTGGCTTCGCGAATGCGCGGATCCTGCAGAAGCAGGCCCTTGTTGTCAAAAGTGAAGCCGGCGCTGAATGAGTTCGAGTAGGCCAGCAGCGTGACAGCCGAGAGCGCCAGCACCACCAGCCATTGCCGCAGGCGCGGCCCCGGACCTCGGGGGCGCGGCGCGGCGCCGCGTTTCTTGGGGGCCTTCATGAAACCGTGCAGGTATCAGGTTAACAGACGGCAAAATGCTACGATGACTTCTGATGTCTGAAGAGCATCGGACGCCTTGGGCTTTTCCGATTGCCTGCGTGCTCCTGGCGGCCTTCTTGGCGCAGAGTTCTCTGGCTAGCCGCGTCAAGAGCCCCACATTCGACGAGACCACCCACATTGCCGCGGGGCTATCGTATGTCGAAACCGGCGAAATCCGCGCCAACCCGCAACATCCGCCTCTGCTCAAGACCATAGCCGGGCTTTCGCTGCGGCTCGCGGGCGTGCCACTGCCGGATATTCCCGAGACTCGCCAGATGATCGGCGGCGCGGGAGGGGAGAATGCCGTTGGACGCACGGTAATCTCCCGGAATGGGCCGGATCGGGTGATGTTCTGGGCGCGCCTGCCGCTCATACTGCTTTCGGCCATGCTGGGCCTTCTGATCTATCTCTGGGGGCGCAAGCTGGCGGGAAATATCGCGGCGCTGGCGGCGCTCTTTCTGTACACGCTCGACCCGACTATCCTGGCGCATTCTTACCTGGTCACCATGGACGTGGGGCTTGCCTTCTTTACGGTCCTGTCGTTGTTGGCGCTCTGGGAATACCTCGAGCACCCCAGCACCACGCGCCTGGTGCTCTGCGGCCTGGCAATGGGAGCGCTGCTGGCCGCCAAGTTCTCGGCGGTCTTCTTGTTGCCGGTGGCGGCAGCGCTGCTGTTGGCGGCCGTGCGCTGGCCCCCTCAACCGGTTCCCGACGACCGCTCTCAATTCCTTCGCCCCTACAGCCGGCGCGGGCCGGACGCCTCGGACGCGAGCGCGGTTCACGGTTATGCCGCGGGCGCCTGCGCCTTTCTCGCCATTTGCCTGGTGGCGACATTCGTAATTCAGGCGCTTTACTTTTCACCCGGCGGCCTGTTCCTGTACGCCACCGGACTGCAACGGGTGAATATCGACCACGCTCCCGGCTACCTGGTCTTTCTGGCCGGCCGATTGCAGCACAACTTCGCCGGCTATTTCGCCGCGGCTTATCTGCTGAAAGAACCCATTGCGAGCATCGTGCTGGTGGCGATCGGGTTAGCCGCCCTGGTGCGGAGCCGAGCCATTTCCGTGCTGGCCAAGTTCTTCCTGCTGCTTCCGCCGGCAGTCCTGTTCGCGGCGCACACCATCTGGGCCGACAACATGGGCATCCGCTACATGATTCCGGAGCTGCCATTTGCCTATTTGATCGGCGGCCTGGGAGCGGCATGGCTGATCCAAAACCGTTCCTGGTGGACCAGGCCGCTGGCAGCGGTTCTCGCGGTATGGACGGTGGTCGCGGCGATTGGAATTTATCCCGATCACCTGGCGTACTTCAATGAGGCGGCGTGCTTGCCCGGAAACCTGGACCGGATCGGAATCGACGGCGGTGCGCGCTGTGGGCCGCTGTGGCTCGACGACAGCAACGTGGACTGGGGGCAAGGACTCAAACAACTGAAGGTCTGGCTGGACCACCATGCGGCAGGACGAAACATCCGGCTGGCGTACTTCGGCACAATTCTCCCCCAAGCTTACGGTGTGGCCTGCGAGAGGATCGCACCCGAGGAGTTGATGGAAGCCCCCAAGCCCGGCCTGTATGTGGTGAGCGCCCATTTTGTGGCCCGCGTCCCCGCCCTGGGCGCCCGCCTGAAACCCGGCGCGGGCGAGTGGCTGCGGCGCACTCCTCCGGTGGCCATCGTCGGCCATTCGTTGTACGTTTACGACATTGGCGCAAAGACCAGCCGGCTGAACAACCGGTGAACGCCCGGCAGGCTAGGAAACACGGGCGGAAAGTGGTTACGGAGTCTATTTGTCGTCAGTCACGAAACCGATGCGGGGTTTGCGTCGGCGCGGGGGTTGCTTCAGTTTTTTGATCTCCTGTACAACGGCAACCAGAATAGAGCCGTGCTTTCGCTGTGTGGCTTCCATCTGTTCCAGTTTGCGGGCCAGATCCTGGTGGGTGGCCAAGGCCTCGCGGAGTTTGACGAAGGCCCGCATGATGACGATGTTCATTTGGATGGCGCGCTTGCTGCGGAGCACCGAGGAGAGCATGGCGACCCCGAGTTCGGTAAGGGCGTAGGGCGTGGCCCGCCTGGCGCCGCCCCAACTTGAAGTCACAAATTGTGACTTCAAGTTTGCGTACTCCTCGGCACTCAATTGAAACAGGAAGTCTTCAGGGAAGCGCTCGATGTTGCGCTTAACCGCCTGGACCAGGGCACGTGTCTCGACCTGGTAGAGATCTGCCAGATCGGGGCTGAGCATGACCTTTTGGCCCCGGATGAGGTAGATTCTGCGCTCAATCGGCTCCACAGGCGTAAGCAGTTGGCCGGAGGGAGGAAGGAGTTTCGTGGGCATTTGCGTGTGCCTGTCGATGATGCAAAGCAAGCATAGCAGCAATCGGGCGGCTGAAAGGAGTGCCCGGGGTTTGCCAGAGGCCGCTGCGTCAGCGACGCCGGCCGAGGCAGCCAAAGGCCAGCGCTACGAGCATGGCCGCCAGGCTCATGGCGCGTGTGACGACCCTGTCTGTGCCGCCCGTGTACCGCAGCGAGATCTCGCAAGGCCCATGGCAGTCCGGCTCAATCACCATCAGCCCAATCGCATCTCCACGGACCGGCTGGCGCTTGCCGTTGGCGTAGGCCTCCCAGCCGGGATCGTAGGTGACCTGGACGGCAATCACCTGCCCATGATCGACGGTGGCGCGGATTTCCGCTTCACTCATCCCTTTCCACTGAAATGCGGCGAGTGGATATCTGGGATCGTCAAGCGCCGCCACATAGGGTTCCACCGGTTCAATGTCGAGACCGTGGATGGGTGTTCGCTCGACCACGGCGGCGGCTGGAATCACATGCGCGAGCGATGGCGACCGGCTGGGCACTTCATAGATGGCGTCATCGCCCTCGCGCCAGAGCAGCGGCAAAACACCGTCGAACTTGCGGGGGTTGGCAAAGGCTCTGTAGGCATCCGTGCTCTTCGGCCCCGACACGGCAATGGCGCGCGCCCCAAACGCCTTCAGCCAAAACACCGCAACTTCGGCGGCGCGGGCGCCGGCATTCGTGCCGCTTTGAATCTGGTACACCACACCAGGAATGAATGGATTCACGGCGAATTGAATGTGCCCGCCCTGAAACTGGGGATTGTCGGTGAAGACGTTATACAGAAAGGAACTCGATCCGGCAATGAACGCCCGGTCCCCATGCCGATTCCGGTCCATCCATTTCGCAATCTTGTACTCGCTCAGACGGCCCGGTTCGACCGACCGAATCAAGCCCCTCGCGTAGTTCACCGAGTGGACGGTTTGGAGGGCCAGGGCGATCAGGACAGCCGCGACTGCGGCGGAGCGTACACGCCGCGGGAGCCGATCCAGGATTGCCGCCCCACCGAATACCACGGCCAGCAGGAGCGCCAGGTCCATCTCCAACTGATAACGGGAGGGCTGAGGGAGCAGAGCGACCTGCCACACGTACCAAGTCACCACGATGGCCGTGAGGACGTATCCAAAAAGCGCGAAGAATTGCACGTGCGCGGTTGTCTTGGCGCGCCGCAGAACAAACCACAAAAGCACGTAGCCGCCGCTGAGAATTGCCAGTGCGATCCAGGACGCTGCGGTGTATCGAAGATCGCCGCCCGCCAAGGGATTGGTCCGAATCGCTCGAATCATGCTGGGACTCATCCACGGAGCAGTCCAGCAGTAACTCACAACCCCAATTGCCGCCATGATCGACGGCGCCCTCCACCATGGTTGGGGTCGAAAGGCCAGCAGCCAGCAGAGAAGCGCAACTGCCAGCGCAACAATGCCGAATGCGTTGCTCAGAACGACTGCGGCGGCCAGAACGCCGGCCAGGATCTTCCATTTCACCGCGTTTGTGGTCAGGGCATGAACAAAACACACAACAGCGACCGGCAGCAAAGCCAGCGTCAAGGTATGCGGAGCTTCGCCCCAGTAGACCAGAATCTGCAGGCGGCGGAGATTCAGCGCGCCCCCCGCGTCCGCCCGGATGGCGGGCACGAGCAGGGCTGAAACCGAAAAACACGAGTAAGCCAGCGTGGCGACAAAACTCACGGCCAGCCTGCGGCTCAACACCAGGGCCATCCAAAACACCGCCAATGCGCTGCACACGTAGATCCCCGCCGTCACTATGTGAAACGATCTCGCAGCCGACCATCCCGTCAATCCACTGAAAGCCGCGACAAACCAATGCAACAGCGGCAGATACGTATTCTCAAAAGGCATCCCCGCGTTCCACAGCGGCCACCAATTCCATTGGCCCGGATGCTTCGCCATTACACGGGCAATGGCAATAAATGTACCCTCGATGGACCCGTTGTAAGCGGAATACTCCACGCCAAACAAGGGCGCCGCGATGATGAGATTGACAATCGACAACACCAACACGCACAGCAGCACCCACGGCCGGCGAGGACGCATAGAGCGCTGATTATACCGCCGGTTCGCTAGCCAGCCGCGGCGAGCTACAGTGAGTTTATGACGATTTCTCTCAGGAACCTGCCAAAGGAAGTCGAAAAGGCGATTCTTGAAACCAGCCATCGCGAAGGAATCAGCCTCAATAAGGCCACCCTTCGATTGCTGGAAGCACGGTTGCATAAACCGGCCATGAACTCCGATTTTGAGGAGTTCCACGGAACATGGTCGAGTGCGGAGGCGGATGCGTTCGACGCGGTCTTGGTCGAGATGCGTCAAGTCGATCCCGCGGGCCGGGAGTCGGCGGGGTGAACGTATTACTCGACCCGTCGGCCTACTCGGCACTGCTGCGAGGACACCAACCTGTCCTCGACGTGATGCGGCGATCGGATGCCATGCGGTCTTCTGGGCCGCGGACCGGAGCTGTAGTCTGCAACCGGGACGGGCCGAACGACGGTACAATGCTTCCGAATGCCGAAGAACCAGCCGCCCATGCCCGGTGATCCCGCACGCCCGACTGGCGAGATTGTCCTGTACCAGACAGAAGACGGCCGCACGCGGGTCGAGTGCCGTTTTGTCGACGAAACGCTTTGGCTGAGCCAGGCGCTCATTGCGGAATTGTTCCAGGTTACCGTGGCGACCGTCAACGAGCACCTCAAGAACATCCTCGACGAGGGCGAGGTGCCGCCTGGCCCAACTATTCGGAAATTCCGAATAGTTCGCCGGGAAGGACCGCGCGAAGTCGAGCGGGAAATCGAGCACTACAACCTAGACGCCATCCTGGCCGTCGGCTATCGGGTGCGGTCGGAACGCGGAACGCAGTTCCGTCGCTGGGCGACGGAACGCTTGAGCGAGTATCTAGTGAAAGGCTTCACCCTGGACGACCTGCGGCTGAAGAACCCGCCCGTCGAAGGCGAGGGGATTCCCGATTACTTCGACGAGTTACTGGAGCGGATCCGGGACATACGCGCCAGTGAGAAACGCATGTACTTGCGCGTGCGCGAGATCTTCAGCCTGGCCGGCGACTACGACCCCGGACGCAAGGAGACGATGGAGTTTTTCCAGATCATTCAGAACCGGCTGCACTTCGCCGCAACCGGCCAGACGGCGCCGGAGTTGATTGCGGGCCGTGCCGACCACTCCAAACCGAACATGGGCTTGACCTCCTGGAAGGGGGGCGTGGTGCGGAAAGCGGACGTGACGGTGGCCAAGAACTATCTGACCCAGGAGGAAATTGGGGAGCTGAATCGCATCGTGACGATGTGGCTCGATTTTGCGGAGGATCAGGCGCGCCGCCGCAAGCAGGTGTTCTTGAAGGACTGGGAGACTAAGCTCAACGAGTTCCTTCGGTTCAATGAGCGGGCGGTCCTGGGCGATAAAGGGAGCGTGAGCAAGACCACAGCCGACGCCCACGCGGAAGCCGAGTACGAGGAGTTTGCCGCCCGGCGCCGTGCGCTATTGGAAGCGGAGGCGGAGCGCGAGCAGTCGGAGTCACTGGAAGACGCCGCCAGGAAGTTACCCGAGAGACCGAAGCGCAACCGGCGTTGATCGCCGGGCTTCGCTCAACCCCCTCGACCAAGATCTGGGAGGGCTGTGACCGCGCAATTCTCCTCCTGGATGCCACCGGGGCGGTTCCCAGTATTGCTATTCTGGGAAGTCCCGGAAACCAGGAGGAAAGATCATGTTCACGATCTTCTTGCAGTCGGCTTCACCTACTAACTCCGCGCCAGTGCTCCTGTTTGCCCTGATACTTGCCGTCATCTTCATTTTCATCATTTGGGTGAGATCGATGACCAAAAAGGGGGCCGAGATCAACCAGCGACGTGCTGACGAGGCCCGGCGACGACGGGCGGACGAGGAGGCCAGGCGCGCTAACGAAGCCCAGCACAGGGCGCGTCAAGAGTCGTACCTCCGTCAGATGTTCGCACTGGGTGAACAGTCCGTCAAGACATTTGAGGAACTGCCCAAGCAACTGAACTTGGCAGAAAGCCATTTGGACCAGGCAGAGGTTGAGTTCAGGGACAGTGTTTTTGCGCCTTTCTGGGATCAGATCGAAAGAGCCGCTATTGCCCTTGGGTACTTCAACAACGGGGTTCAGACGATCAAGGAGAATTCGCTTCAATACGCCAAGCTCACTAAGGAGTATGCCGACGTCCATCCCGGGTTCCCCTTAGCACCGCAATCGGTGGCAAAACTAGGTATCGGCCTGACAACTGCGAACCGAATGAAATCGATCGTGCGCAAGGCCCAGAGCAATTTTCAATTCGCCACGATTTATGAGCAACGCAAGACCAATCAAATCCTAGTGGCCGGATTCACCAACCTAGCCCAAGCTCTTGAATACATGACCCAGAGAATCTCTGGCTCGATTGGAGATCTTGCCAATTCGGTTGATGCAATGGCCCTAACACTCCGTGACTCAACTCGGTCGATTCATTCTCAGATTGGCAACATGGTGCAGACGAATATCCAGCACCAGGAACAGTGGATGAGGGAGTCGTCCGACAGGGCTCAAAGAGAAAAGGAGGCGCTGCGCATGCTGGACAATATCCAGCGTGGCAGAAAGCCTTTCCTTTAGCCTGAAATCCGTGTTCCCAGTATTGCTATTCTGGGAAGTCTCGGAAACCCCCGGAAAACACCGGGCATAAGCCGCTGACGCCCGATGGCCTCCAGCTCGGATATTGCTTGTAATCATATATTTACGCAACACCACCAACTCCTTCGAAAACTGGTTTTCGACAATTCACTCTGGGCCGCTCGCGAAGCTCCCGCAACTGCAAGAAAACAATAGTACGAACGCAGGGCCACCCGGAACGCGCGGTGGGTCTGTTTTCGAAAACCGGGGGCGAAACTCACCTTTCGTAGCCAATCGAGGCCGGCGGTGCGCCAGCCAGTGCCCTCACTGGCCTGAAACTGTCGCAAGCGCACCAGAGCAAACCGGGGCCGAGCGCGTTTTCGACGATTAGGCACGCCTCGCACCAGCCGCGAGCGACCGCGCGACATGGTCCTCTCGAAGCGCCTGCGGTTTGATCCAACCGTCCTGGAGAGCCTGTTGGATCTCCTTCAGCGCTGCCGGGTCGGAGAGTTGGTGGAGTTCGGACTGGACCGCGCCTGGGATCCAAATCTCGCGGAATTGGCTCCGGAGAAGACTTAGCCGGCCAATGACCGCAAGGTTTGAGATCGGCGAGGTATTACTCGCTACGAGCATAGGAGATGTCTTGGGCCAACTCCGCGTCGCCGTAGTGCCGGGCAATGCCTCGCTCTCCCACCATCTCGCCGAAGCTCATTCGATTCATCTCCGCGAGTTCGGCGGCTTTGCCAAGCGAAAGCGCTCCTTGGGCATAGAGCGCGATGGCGAGTTCGGTCCGGAGTCGCCCCGCAATCTCCCCCTCCGGAATGCGGAGGCCTTGGAGCACCGAGTCCGGAATAGTCAGGGTCATCCCCATGTCCTCACAATACTGCGCTTCGACGGCCAAAAGCCACCAGTCGTCCTCGCCAAGCGCTGAGCGCCAGGGAGCGGTTTCGCCGCTGTGTATAATAGGTACGAATGACGGCGGCTACCGTGGAGGCGCCTGCTCGCTACCAGTTCAAGCCGGGGCCTTACAGCAGCCACGCGCTGCTATTGAGGGAATTCCCGCGCCAGGGCGATGGGCGTCGTGTTCTGGACATTGGCTGCGCGGGCGGTCATCTGTCCCAGATCCTGGCGCAGCGCGGGTTCTCCGTCACCGGCATCGACTTGGCCGGCACACCTCACCCGCCGGGCATTCATTTCGTCGCTGCGGACCTGGATCGGGGTTTGCCTGCATTGGACGGCTGCTTCGACTTCATCCTCTGCGCCGACGTGCTCGAGCATCTGCGCGAACCCGTCGGTTTGTTGCGCGAATGCCGGGAGCGGCTGGCGCCAGGCGGCGCGCTCATCGCCTCGCTGCCCAACAGCGGCCACGCCTATTTTCGCGGGCATGTGCTGATGGGGCGATTTCCTCGGCACGATCGCGGGCTGTTCGATCGCACCCACGTGCAATTCTACACGTGGCACGGCTGGGTGGATCTGCTGTCCCGCGCCGGGTTCCTCATCGAAACGCTACACTGTTCGGGTGTGCCGGTTTCGCTTGCGCTGCCAAAATGGGAAGCATCGTTCTGGGTGCGCGCCCTGGAGCGTCTCTCCTACGAATCGGCCCGGGCCTGGAAGAACCTTCTCGCCTACCAGTTTGTCGTCCGCGCGCGGGCGGAACGCCTGACATGAGCCCTTCAAAACCCAAGGTCGTGGTGGTGATGCCGGCTTATAACGCCGCCAAGACTCTGCACATGACCTATGCCGACCTGCCCCAAAACGTCGTGGATCTGGTGATCGTGGTGGATGACGGCAGCTCGGATGAAACCGCCCGAATCGCCCGCGAGCTGGGCCTGGAGTTGTTCATCCACGACCGCAATTACGGCTATGGGGCGAATCAGAAGACCTGCTACCGCGAAGCCCTGCGGGCCGGAGCCGATATAGTCGTAATGGTGCACCCCGACTATCAATACGATCCTACACTCTTGCCGGAAATCATCCGGCCGATCGAGGCGGGCGATGCCGACGTCGTGCTGGGTTCGCGCCTCATGGGGATCCACCCCATCCGGCAGGGAATGCCGTGGTGGAAATACTATTCCAACCGGTTCCTGACGACGCTGGAAAACCTGGTGTTCGGGCTTCACCTGTCGGAGTACCACACGGGGTATCGCGCATTCCGGCGGCAAGTCCTGGAATCGGTGAATCTCGAGATGGATTCCGACCGGTTCATCTTCGATCAGGAGATCCTGGCCCAGATCGTCAACGTGAAGATGCGCATCACCGAAGTTCCGGTGCCGACCCGGTACTTCGCCCAGGCGTCGTCCGCATCGCTCATCCAGAGTTGTGTCTACGGGGTTTCCGTCCTATGGCTGCTGGTACGGTACTTGCTGCACCGCGGCGGCATCGTCCACCAGCGCCAGTTCGACAGCCTGGAGCGCCGCTACCGCAGCGACGCCGAAATCAAGAATCGGGCCGACTGACGTGAAAGTCTGGTTGAAACTCTCCCCCCGGAAGGAAATCCTGCTCGATTTTCTCCTCGTGTTCCTGTACACCGCCATGCTCATCCGCCCGTACTTCAAGGCCAGGTACACGGATAAGTGGTCCTCCATCGAGAGCACGTTTATTGCCGATGCCCGCTTCCTGAGCGAACACTGGCCGCATCCCCAGTGGCAGCCCCTGTGGTACGCCGGCACGCGTTTCGACTATATCTACCCGCCCGCCCTGCGCTACGGCACGGCTGTAATCTCCAAAGTCACGGGCTTCTGGCCGGTCAAGGCCTACCACTTCTACGTGGCGTTTTTCTATGCGCTGGGCATCGCCGGAGTCTACCTGCTGATGCGCGTGGGGTCCAAGTCGCGCGCCTTCGCATACCTGGGCGCGGTGGCGACGTCTCTGATGTCGCCCATTTTCCTGTTCTTGCCGCGCTTCCGGGAAGACGCCTGGATGCTCGAACCGCAGCGGTTGGGCGTCCTCGTCAAGTACGGCGAAGGCCCCCACATGAGCGCGCTGGCGCTGATCCCCATCGCTCTGGCCTTCTCCTGGCTGGCGCTCGAGAAGCGCCGGCCCTGGGCGGTGGCGCTGGCCGCCGTGTTCTCCGCTGGCGTAGCCGCCAACAATTTTTATGGCGCCGCCGCGCTGGCGGTCTTCTACCCCATCCTCGTCTGGAGTCTCTGGATCACACGGCAGGAAAAGCGCATGGTCGTTCCCGCCATCGCCATTCCCACGCTCGCCTATGGGCTGACGGCCTTCTGGCTGGTGCCCTCATACTTCAAGGTGACGGCGGCAAACCTGAAATACGTTTCCGAGCACGGCACGACCTGGTCGATCTGGGTCGCGGTGGTGGTGGCCGTGGCCTTCGCCGTCACCACCGACAAGTTCGCGCGCGCCAAACCGGAGCGTGCCTGGGCGGTTTTCGTGACCGGCTGCGTCGTCTTCTTTTCGCTAAACGTGTTGGGCGGCATCTACTTCAACTTCCGCATTGCCGGCGAACCCGTCCGCCTCTTGCCCGAGCTCGACATGATCTACATCATGGCGGCCGTCCTCATCCTGCAATGGCTCTGGGACCGCCCCGGCATCGCGCTCCGCGCCGTCGTACTGGTGGTTGCCGGCGCGGCCTTCTGGACCACCACGGGTTATATCCGCCACGCCTGGCACATGTTTCCGCTCACGCCCGATTACCAGAATCGCGTCGAATACCGCGTCACCGACTGGCTTTGGAAGAACATGCCCGATGCGCGCGCCTACCCCTCCGGGTCCGTGCGCTTCTGGTACGACGCCTGGCACGACCTGGCGCAGCTCGGCGGCGGTTCCGACCAGGGCCTCCTGAACGGTGAGCTGGCGCCCGCCCAGTGGGAAACCAACCTGGGCGCCAAGCCGGAGCCCACCATCCTGTGGATGCAATGCATGGGGGTCGACGTGATCTATGTTTCCGACAGGCGCTCCCAGGAAATGTTCAAGGATTTCGAGTATCCGCAAAAGTTCGCCGCGGTGCTGCCCGTGCTGTACGACGATCGACAGGGCAACACGCTCTACCGGGTGCCCCGGCGCTATCCTGCAAGGGCGCGCGTAGTCGAGACCGGGAAGCTGAATGCCCTGAAGCCGCCACGTGCCAACGACGACGTCGAGTACCTAAGCGCCTACGCCGATGTCGTCGAGAAAGGCCCCGATTCGCCTCCCACGCTGACGCGCGACGGCACCGACGCCATGCGGGTGCGGGCCAAAGTCGAGCCCGGGCAGTCCATCGTGGTGCAGGAAAGCTGGGACCCGGCCTGGCAAGCCTGGGCCGGCGGCCAGCAACTTCCCCTCCGTAAGGATGTCATGGGCTTCATGGTGGTTGACGCGCCACCGGGCGACCGGGAAATCCGGCTGGCATTCGTGATGCCTCTCGAAAACCGCGTCGGCCGCCTCGCGACTCTCGTCACATTCCTGGCGCTGTTCGGCCTGGTGGTGTTCAGCGCGCGCTGGGAGCGTTTCCTGTGAAGCTCTCCCGCCGGCAGGAAATCCTGCTCGATTGTTTCCTGCTCTTTGTGTGCACGGCGATCCTCGTCGGGCCGTACTTCAAGGCGAAGTACACCGATAAGTGGGGTTCCATCGAAAGCACATTCATCTCCGACGCGCGCTTCCTGGCGGCCCACTGGCCCCATCCGCAGTGGCAGCCGCTGTGGTACATGGGCACGCGCTTCGATTACATCTATCCGCCCGCCCTGCGCTACGGAACGGCGGCCATCTCCAAAATCACCGGCTTCTGGCCCGTCAAGGCGTACCACTTTTACACCATGTTCTTCTACTGCGTGGGCATCGCCGGTGTGTACCTGCTGATTCGCGCGGCAGCCAGGTCGCGCGGCGCGGCCTGGCTGGGCGCGGCGGCCACGGCGCTCATGTCGCCGTCGTTGCTGTTCATGACGAACATGCGGCTCGACTCCGGGCCACTGGTCCCGGTGAGACTAGGTGTGTTGATCAAGTACGGCGAGGGGCCGCATATAACGGCGCTGGCCCTGATCCCCATCGCCCTGGCCTTCACCTGGCGCGCCCTCGAGAACCGCCGCCCCGGTTCCGTGGTGCTTGCCGCCATCTTCTCCGCCGCCGTGGTCTCCAACAACTTCTATGGCGCAACCGCGCTGACCATGTTCTACGCCGTCGTGCTGTGGAGTTTCTGGGTGACGCGCCGGGACCTCCGCATGGCGCTCCCCGCCGTTGCCATTCCGGCTCTGGCCTACGGGTTGACGGCGTTCTGGCTGGTGCCTTCCTACTTCCGAATCACCGTCCGCAACATGAAGTTCGTTTCCGAACCCCCGAATGCATGGTCCTTCTGGGTTGCGGTAGTGGTGGCGGTAGCATTCGGATTCGTCTCCTACCGATGGGCGCGCAACTGGCCCCAGCGGACCTGGGCGGTTTTCGTGGCAGGGTGTGCCGTCTTTTTCTCGCTCGACGTGCTGGGCAATTACTATTTCAATTTCCGCGTGGCCGGCGAGCCGGGGCGCCTAGTACCGGAACTGGACATGGTCCTCATCCTCGGGGTCCTGGCGGTTGTCGAGTGGTTATGGCGCCGTCCGGCAAACGGGCCGCAAGTGACGGCCGTGATCGTTGTGCTGCGCGGCACGCCCCACGTGATCGCCGACGCCCGACGCCCGTCGCGGGTGGTGGCAGCGATCGCAGTGGCGGCCGCTTTCGCCACCACCATCGGCTATATCCGGCACTCCCGAGAAGTGTCGGTGCGCTGGCCCGACTACACCGCCCGCGTCGAATACCGGATCACGGACTGGCTGTGGAAGAACATGCCGGACGCGCGCGTCAGCCCTTCGGGCACGGTTCGATTCTGGTTCGACGCCTGGCACGACCTCGCGCAACTGGGCGGCGGATCCGAACAGGGCATCCTCAACACCATGGCCCAGGACTCGCAATGGGAAATCACCGGGGGAACCAATTCCCAACCCGCCATTCTCTGGTTGCAGGCCTTGGGTGTGGATGTGATGTACGTGCCCGGCCCAAATTCGGAAGACAACTATAAAAAGGACATCCAGCATCCCGAAAGATTCGCCGGCGTGACGCCGCTCCTCTACGACGACGGCCAGGGTAACGCGCTCTACCGCATTCCCCGCCGATACCCTGCCCGCGCGCGCGTCGTCCAAGCCGCACGGCTCGATGCGCGCCGGCCGCCGCGTACCACCTACGACGCGGAGTACCTGCGCGCCTACGTGGACGTGGTCGAGAACGGCCCGGATTCTCCCGTGACGCTCGATCGCCAGGGGACCGACGCCATGCTGCTGCGGGCCAAGCTCAGCCCCGGCCAAGTCATCCTCGTGCAGGAGACCTATGACCCGGCATGGCAGGCCTGGTCGAACGGCCAACGCCTGCCTATTCACGCGGACGCCATGGGATTCATGGTGATCCAGGCGCCGCCCGGCGAACACCAGGTCCGCCTGGCTTTCCTAATGCCCGCCGAGAACCGGGTGGGCTGGGTGCTAACTGGAATCTCGCTGCTGCTTCTCGCGGTGCTGGCCGCACAAGCCATGCGGCCAAGGAAACTCTGATGGCGCTAGAGGGCAAGCTAAAGCATGCCCCACCAGTACTGTGTGTGCCATTGGTGGGGCATGCTTTAGCTTGCCCACACCTCAACCTGGAGCCAGCCTGATGCCCCGCCAGTCCTTGCGCACGCTGGCCGCTGCCTGCGCCGTGGCGCTGGTCAACATAGCCCTCGTGTGGCCCCTGTTCCGGGTGGAATACACCGACCAGATGCAATCCATCGAGGCGGCCTTTATCAGCCTCGCCCGTTACATCCTCGATCATTTCCCCGATCTGCGGTGGTTCCCCCTTTGGTACACCGGCATTCCCTACCAGAACACCTACCCGCCGCTGCTTCCTTTGAGCGTGGCCGCGCTGGCGGCGGTGGCGCGCATCACCCCCGGCCTCGCCTATCATGCCCTCACCGCGGCGCTCTACTGCCTGGGTCCAGTGGCGCTGTTCTGGCTGGTTCATCGCTTGTCCGGCAGCCGCACGCAGGCTTTGTTCGCGGGGCTTGCCTGGTCGCTCTTCTCACCCTCCTGCTTTCTGATTCCAGAGGTGCGCCGCGACACCCTGAATTATTTCGACGTGCGCCGCTTCCAGGTGCTGTCGGAATACGGCGAAGGCCCCCATATCGCCTCGATGGCGCTCATGCTGGTGGCGTTGGCCTTGCTCGACGCCGCATCGCGGAAGAGCGACGTGCGCCGCTGGCTCCTCTGCTCCGTCGCGCTGGCCGCGGCCGTCATGTTTAACTGGATCGGCGCATTCGCCCTGGCCATATGTGTCCTCTGCTACCTGCTGGCCCGTCGACGCGGATGGCTGCGGGCTGCGGGCGCCGGTGGGTACGCCTACCTGCTGGTCTCTCCCTGGATTCCGCCCTCCACCATCGCCGTGGTCGCTTTCAATGCCCAGTTCGTTGCCGGGCGGTTCACATTCACTCCCCGCCATTGGCTGTACGCCGCGGTTTTTGCGCTGGCCCTGGCCGGGCTCGTATGGGCGCTCGGCCGCGCGCGCGCACCGCTCGAAATCCGGTTCGCCGTGCTGCTGGCGGCATGCTTTACCGGTGTGGTGATCCCGTGGTACTGCTGGCGCATAGCGGTTGTGCCTCAGCCCTGGCGCTATCAACCCGAGTTCGACCTTGCCATCTGTCTCGCGGGCGCGGCCGTGGCAGAACGGTTGTCCCGCTTTCTGCCCCCGCGCCTGCGTCTGGTGCTGGGTTCGGCGCTGGCCTTCGCCTGCGTGCCGTTTACCTTGGATTTGTGCGCCGTGACGCACCCCATGGTGAAAGCCATCGACATCCACCGCACCATCGAATGGCGCACCGCCAACTTCGCCGGCCAGCACTTGAACGGTGCGCGCGTGTATGCGCCCGGCTCCATCGCCTTCTGGTTCAACGCATTCAGCGACGTGGCCCAGCTTTCCGGCGGGTTCGACCAGGGAGACATCCAACGCGTCATGCCGGCGGTGCACTACCAGATCCTCTCCGGCACCGATGGCGCCGTTGCGCGGGACTGGCTGCGCATCTACGGCTGCGACGCCGTGATTGTGAGCGGGCCGGCCAGCCAGGAGCAGTTCAAGCCCTACGCCTACCCGCGGAAATTCGAAGGAGTGCTGCCGGCGCTGTGGCGCGAGAGCGATGTCACCATATACGCCGTGCCGCGCCGTTCGCCAACGCTCGCCCACGTGGTGCGCCAGGCCGACCTCGCGCCGGGTTTCCCCCCCGACGCCAGCCGCCTGGCTGCCCTCCAGCCCTTTCTGACGGCGCTCGAAGACCCCGGCCTGCCTGAGGCCACTTTCCACTGGCTGGGGACGCGAAAGGCTCGCATCACAGGTGATCTTCGACCTGGCCTCCTGCTCGCCGTGCAGGTGGCCTATCATAGCGGCTGGAGCGCCCGCGTCTACGGACAGGCGAGGCGGGTGTGGGGCGATCCTCTTGGGCTGACGATCGTCGAGCCCCGTTGCGACGGGCCGTGTGTCGTCGATCTGGCCTACGACGGTGGAATGGAGATGACGTTCTTTCGGGCGTTGGCCTTGCTCTGTGGCGCCGGCGGTCTTGCCGCCGGTGTGTTTTGGAGGCGCTTCCGGTGAAGCGGCTGGTCACCCCGTTGCTGGCACTGGCCATCTTCCTGCTCAATGTGTGCCTCAACGCGCCGCTCTTCATGCGAGGCGAACTGCCCTTCCGCGGCTCCATCGAAGGCGGCTATGTCAGCATCGCCCGTTTCATTTCCGCGCATCCCAACCCCTGGGGATGGGACCCGTTCCAATACTGCGGCCTCCCCACCCGCTTCCTCTATGTGCCCGCGCTGCCCTACCTCACCGCGTTCCTGGCGCACCTGCTGCCGCACGTCCCGCTCGCCTTCCTCTACCGCGTCATCGTGTCGGCCCTGACCTGCCTCGGCCCCGTGACCGTGTTCTTCTTCGCCCTGTACTTTACCGGCAGCCGCCGCTGGTCGCTGGCCGCCGCGCTGGTGTATGGTTTCCTCTCGCCCTCCTACGGACTCTTCCCCGCGGTGGAGCAGGACCGCGGCATCGTGCAGCTTCCCTGGCGGATCCAGGTGCTGGCCAAATATGGCGAAGGCCCGCACAACACCGCGCTGGCGCTCATGCCGCTGGTGCTGCTGGCCCTCTGGTTGGCCGCCCGGCGCCGCGGATACCCGGGCATCCTGGTGGCCGCGCTGCTGCTGGCCGTCACCCCCCTGATCAACTGGGTGGGCGCTTTCGCCCTGGCCATCGCCTGCGTGCTCCTGCTGGTGGCCGCGCTGGGAGAACCCGGGTTCCGCGCCTGGCGCGTGTTCGCCGCCGGCGGCCTTGCCTACCTGCTGGCCTGCTTCTGGCTCACCCCCACCTTCATCAGGACCATTGTCTTCAACTGGCCCACCGACTCCTTCGCCTACCAGTTCGGCGCGCCGCAGCGGTGGCTCGTGGCCGGCCTTGCGTTCGGTGTGCTGCTCGTCCGGCTGCTGTTCCGCTGGTGGGGCGGTTCGTTCTATCTCCGCTTCGTCACGCTGGCGGCCTTCACCTTCGGCTTCATCGCCACCGCCTTCTATATTTACGGCTTCGATACCATTCCCGAATCGCGCCGCTACGCCATCGAGTTCGAGCTTTTCCTGGCGTTGGGGGTAGTCGAAGCTATCCGCCTCGCCGCGCGCCATCCCAACCAGACGGTGCGCCTTTGCGCCATCGGAACCGCCGCCGCCGCGTTGCTGGCGGGCACGCCGCAGCTCTGGGCCTACGCCACCCAGGGCTGGAGCCGGTGGATGCCCGCTCCCCGCGAGGAGTCCATCGAGTACCGCCTGGCCCGCTGGATGGCCCAGCATCCGCCCGAAGGCCGCGTGTTCGCTTCCGGCGGAATGCGTTTCCGCATGAACTCCTGGTTCGACATCCCCCAGGTGGGCGGCGGATTTGAGACCGGCCTCGAAAACCGCGTGCCCTGGGACCTCGCGTATCACATCCGCACGGGGAAGGACTCGCGCCCGGGCCGTGAATCTCAGGACGCCCTGCTGGAACTGAAAGCCATGGGCACGGAATACGTCGTCGTCCACGGCCCCCACTCGCGCGAGTATTACCGCGATTTCGTCCGTCCCGAGCGCGTCTCTTCGGCGCTTCCGGCCGTCTATCGCGAAGAGGACGACACCATCTACGCTCTGCCCGCGCGCCCCCTGGCGAACTTATTGAACCCCGAGGAGCTCCCCGGCAAGGATGCGCCCACGCGCCCCTGGGTACTCGAGCCTTACGTCGCTGCCCTGGAGGATCCCACCCGGCCAGCGCTCCAAACCCGCTGGTTGGGCGCCGATACCCTCGTCATCGACGGCGTCGCGCCGCCCGGCCGNNGAGATCGACAACCTGGGATTCATGGTGTTGCGCCCGGCCGCCGCCGCGGCGGCCACGCACATCGAACTCCACTACGGCGCGGCCGCCGAGCCGCGCTTCATGGCCGCTTTGAGCGCGCTCTCCTGGATCGCCGCGCTCGCCGCTCTCTTCCTATGCCGAAAACCTTTGGCTTCACCGACGACGAAGTAAAGCTCCTGCTGGTCTCCGTGCGCCACATGCGCCGCACCTTCGCGGTGGCGCTCAAGAGCGCGCCCGACCCCTCGCTCGCAGCGTATGCCGCGCTTTACGATGCGCTCTTCGCGAAGCTCCGCGACATGGCCGGCACGATTCCCCAGACCATCGAGGACGTGCTCGAGTAGAGAACCAAGAATAATGGCCGCCGATGAACGCGGATAGAAAAAGAAATATTCTTATATCCGCGTTCATCTGCGTTCATCGGCGGCCAATTGTGTTTTCCCGCTTACTGGACGTCGCTCACCTTTCCGTCCGTGAAGGTGATCTTCAGGTCCTTGTACACGTAGATCTTCTTGGCGCCGAGATCGATGACCTTGTCGGGTCTCCCATTGATCGATTCCACGTCGGCCATCGATTGTCCCAGGGAGATGGTAACCGGCCCCGACGCATTCCCGGTATCGGCTCCCGCGCTCTGGCTGACCACGTCCTGCTCCCCCTTGTCGGCTTCCTGCGCCGCCTGGTTGAGTTCGGTGGCAACATTCGCGTCCGGCTTCACGTCGGCGGCAAAGGGCGCATCCACCGGCCCGCCCGCGGCGGCCGCCGGCAGCGGTGGCAGTCCACCCTTGCCCTGGCGGGATTGCATCTCCGCCAGACCCTGGTCGATGGTCTCGCGCATGTGATTCTGCATCTCCTGCAGATCCGTGAGCTGCACTGAAACCACCCCGCCCCTGCGGCAATCCCCGCCTTTACTCGCCAGCACCACCACGTCCGCGGCGGCGCCGTTTGACGACCCCGGCCGGAGTTGGAGCACATCGCCTTCGCTGACTGGGCACCCCGGCCCACGGTCGTCCACCATGAGGCTGCTGGAGACCACGAAGACATGCGGAATATTGTCGGAGAATATCGAGGACATGTCGCCGGAGCCTGCGGACTGGCCCTCGATCCTTTCCAGATCGAGCTGCCGGTGCACTTCATCCGCCACCGCCTGCTTCACATCCGGCGTCACACTGGCCTGGCCGCCGGCGTAACCGCCGCCCTGCAGGCCGGCGTCCAGCCGGTCCTGGTACGCTTGCTGCAACGTCATGGCGAACACGTAGTCCGTCAACCAGAACGCCGGGCCCGCGTATTCCCGGTAGGGCGAAAAGTATCCCCCATAGTAGCCGTACCAGGGACTGCCGCCCCATCCCCAGCTATAAGCCACCGGCCTCGCCCATGGGCTATACGCGTATGAATAGAACGCGGGCCGGTAGTAACGCGAGGGAGTATACAGGTTCAAGGCCACTCCCCTGAAGGTAAACGGACGATAGACGCGGGCATACGCCCGTCCGTGGTCGTAGTATGTGCGTTGGACGTACTCCCGGTTGCGGAACATGAGCGGACGCTGGGCATAACCGCCGCGCCCATGCTCGCTGGTGACGATCCGGAGGTTGCCCGGACGCATCACTTCCACCCGCCGCACGCCGTCCGGCCGATGCGTGATCACCGCCCCTCCCGCCGTGTGCACTTCGCGGACTCGACCGCTCTGATCGTGGCGAACCATTCCGCCGTTCGATGTGCGGATGGTCTCCGGCCGGCCGTTGGAGAATCGCGTGACCTGCGTTTGTCCCTGGCGCCCGCCGCCCTGTCCGCCGCCTTGACGGCCGAACTGTTGGCCGCCGGTCTGTCCGCCACCCTGACGGCCGAACTGCTGTCCGCCAGTCTGTCCGCCACCCTGACGGCCGAACTGCCCGGTGTTCTGTCCGCCAGTCTGGCCACCACCCTGACGGCC
>PLMF01000426.1 GCA_003142355.1 Bryobacterales bacterium | reverse complement strand
AACTTCGTCTCGGCGCTGAACTGCATTCTGGCGCAGCGGCTGGTGAGGGTGATCTGCGAGCACTGCAAACGGCGGGTGCAACACCCGGACTCGGCCCTGGTGGAGAGCGGGCTAGACCCGAACCAGTGGCGCGACGTGCCACTGTATGAAGGCCCGGGATGCTTCGAGTGCGGCGGCACGGGGTTCCGCGGACGGACGGCCATCCACGAGTTGCTGGATCTGACGGACCGGATCCGCGAAATGATCCTGGACAAGCGGTCGACGTCGGAGATCAAGCGCGCGGCGCGGGACGAGGGGATGACGTTCCTGCGGGAATCGGCAGTGGCGAAAATGCGGGCGGGGGTGACCACGCTGCGCGAGATCAACAAGGTGACGTTCATTGAAACCTAGGGAGAGAAGGCAGGCGGAACCGCCTGCCCCACCTATGACAATGCAGGACTTGCTGTGGTGGCGCAGGCGGTTCCGCCTGCGTAGCTGGATTCTTTTATGATGCTGGGTTTAGAAAAGTTGAAATCTTTGTTGCAGGACCCGCCGCCGGGGATGGCGTTCGAGATTTCCGAGGCGGGGATCGCCGCGGCGCGCATCGGGGCCAGGGCGGAGCTCGAGTTTCAGCCGCTCAAGAGCGGCACGCTTTCGGTTTCGCCGCTGAAAGAGAACGTGGTGGATCCGGACGATTTTGCGATGGCGGTGCGGACGCTGGCAGGGACGCAGGCGGCGCGGAAACGCAAGGACGTGGCGCTGATCCTGCCGGACTTCAGCGCGCGGATTTCGGTGCTCGACTTCGACAGTTTTCCTTCGGATGCGAAGGAGCAGGCGGCGCTCATCCGGTTTCGGCTGAAGAGGAGCGTGCCGTTCGACGTGGAGTCGGCGGCTATGAGCTATTGGGTGCAGACGGCGGCCAACAAGAAAGTCGATGTGGTGGTGGTGATGGCGCCGATCGAGATCGTGGCGCGGTACGAGGCGCCGTTTCGCGCGTCGGGGATGAATCCCGGCCTCGTGACCACGTCTTCCATCGCGGCGCTGGAACTGGCGCCGGAGAGCGGGCTGAGCGTGATGGCGAAAATCAGCGGGCGCGTACTCACGGTGCTGGTGCGGGACAAAGGGGCGCTCAAACTGACGCGCTGCCTGGAGTTGCCGTCGCCCGAGCTGGAAGATGTCGAGGCGGTGCTGGCGCCCACATTCGTGTACGTAGAGGACAACCTGGGCGGGCGGCCGGAGAAGCTGATGCTGTGCGGATTCGGCGCGCGCACGGACGAAGCCGAGCGGCGGTTCCAGGAGGAGCTGGGTGTGACGGCGGAGCCGTTACGATCGCCGCTGGCGGCGCCGGGAGAGAACAACGCGGGGCTGCTCGGGTATCTGCGGTCCATCTCCAGGAACAATTGAGATGAAGATTCCGATCAATCTCGCCAGCCAGCCGTTCCGGCGCGACCGGGCCATGCTGGCGGGGTCCATTGTCGTGAGCCTGATGCTGGTGGGAACGCTGGGCGCGTTGATTTCGCTGATTGTGACGGACCGCGCGCTGCTGGCCGATGTCAGGAGCGATGTGAATGGGCTCAACCGGCAGATCCGCGCGGCGACGGCGGAGCAGGAGCGGCTGGATGCCGTGCTGAGGAAGCCGGAGAACGCGGAGGTGCTGGAGCGCAGCGTTTTTCTGAATGCGCTGCTGTACCGCAAAGGGATCAGTTGGACGCGAATCTTCGCCGACCTGGAGAAGACCATTCCGTACAACGTGAAGGTGCTGGCCATCCGGCCCTCGGTGAACTCCGCGAACCAGGTGATGCTGGATATGACGGTGGGAGCGGACTCGCCGGAGCCGGTGATCCAGCTTTACAGGGCCCTGGAGGAGTCTCCGCTGTTCGGCTCGGTGGTGGAGCACAGCAGCCTGCCGCCCACGCAGTCGGACCCGCTCTATCGCTATCGGATCACGGTGATCTATGCCCAGAAACTTTAAGCTCGCGGAAAAACTGAAGTGGAAGGGCGTCGCCATCAAGGAGCCGCGCGTGCTGTTGCGCGCCGCCATCGGGACGCTGCTGGCGGCCAACCTGGTGGCGGCGGTGATGGCGTTCAAACCATTCGGCGGGTCGGCCGACGATCTGCGGCGGGAGCAGCAGGCGTTGCGCGTCCAGTTAGCGCGATTGCAGGCGCGCGCAGCCACCAGCAAGCGGCTGGTGGAAAAGGTGGAGACCGCGCGGCGGGATGGCGACCAGTTCCTGGCCAAGTACGTGACCGACCGGCGCACCATGTCCTCCAGCATCCAGGAGGAGCTCAACCGGACAGCCAAGGAAGCGGGGATCAAGGCGCTTCCCGCCACGCTGGACCTGGAGCCGATCGAGGGCAGCGATACCCTGGAGATGATGACCATCTCGGCGGGGTACGAAGGATCGTACGCGAACCTGACGAAGTTCGTGAACCTGCTGGATAAGTCTCCGCGGTTTCTGATTATCGAGAACATGCAGACGGCGCCGCAGCAGGGCGGGCAGTCGCTGAACGTGACCATGAAGCTGGACACTTTCGTCCGGGAAACGGCGGGGCCGGCATCATGAAGCTGGGGACGGAAAACCGGAAGAAAGTTGGGTTTCTGGCCGCGCTGGCCCTGGTGGCGGGGTACCTGCTGTATTCAAACGTGTTCTCGCAGCCGGACCGGGGGGGCCCTCCACCGGCGCCGCAGGAACCCGCGCGGGCGAGCGCGCCGGCGCCGCTGCCGGAGGCTCCGCGGGCGCCGGATTCCAACCGGGGCGCCTCTCGCGGGCGCAACGAAGAGTTTCACCCGGTGCTGCACTCGAAGCGGCCGGAAGACCGCATCGACCCGATGACCATCGACCCCATCCTGCGGCTGGACCTGCTGGCCAAAGTGCAGGGAGTGGAGCCGGCCGGCGGGAGCCGCAACCTGTTCCAGTACGGGCCACCGCCGGTAAAGGCGGAGGCGCTGAAGGGGCCGGAGCCGAAGATCATTCTCCAGCCGGTTGTCCCGGTGACGGACGCCGCCAAGGCGGCCGGGCCTCCGCCTCCTCCGCCCATCGCTCTCAAGTATTACGGCTTTTCGACGGCGCGCAACAATGGAAGAAAGGTGGCGTTTTTTCTGGATGGCGACGAGATCTCGGTGGCGGGCGAGGGCGAGACGGTGAAGAAGCGCTACCGGGTGGTGCGCATCGGGGTGAACTCGGTGTTGATGGAGGATACGGAATCGAAGCGGCAGCAATCGCTGCCGTTGACGGAGGAACAGCCCGGATGAGGCACGGGCGAAGCGAGTCCGGATTCGCGCTGCTGCTGGTCTTCCTGATGGCGGCGGTGGTGGCGATCTCGCTGTATCTGGAGATTCCGCGCGTGGCGTTCGAGACGCAGCGGCAGAAGGAGCAGTTGCTCGTCGAGCGCGGCGAGCAATACAAGCGCGCCATCAAGCTGTTCGTCTCGCCGAAAGGGATCGGCAGATGGCCGGCCAAGATCGAAGATCTGGAGAACACCAATAACCGGCGCTTTCTGCGGCACCGGTTTGTGGACCCGTTCACCGGAAAAGACGATTGGCGTCTGATCCACATTCAGGGTGGCGTGCTGACGGATTCGGTGCTGACCAAACAGAAGAACCCGGCGGACCAGAAGGACGCGTCGTCGGGGGCCGTACAGTCGTCGGTAAGCGCGCTGTCGAGCGTCAGCGCGTTGCCGGGCGTCACGGGCGCGGGGTTGAATCCGGGGCAGCAGAACTTGAATCCGGCGTTGCGGAGGCGCGCCAGCGAGGGCGGTGCGAACCCCGTGACCATCGGTCCCGACGGGCAACCGGTCCCGGGGACCACNNCAGCCGTATCCCGGCATGCAGCCGTATCCCGGCGCGCAGCCGTATCCCGGCACTTCCACGCTTCCGTCGGACGGGTCGGTGCAGCCTAATCCGGGTATGCCGATCCCAGGCGGCGGGTATCCTTTCGGCGCGCAGCCGGGCATCCCTGGAAGCACCCTGCCGGGAAGCACCCTGCCGGGATACAACCCGGGGCAGTATCCGGGAATGCCGGGGCCTCCGGTCAACTCGCAGACACAGGGCGTCTCGGCCACGCCGTATCAGCCGCAGTTCGGACCCCAGGGCCAATCGCCCTTTCCGCAGCCGGGCTTGCAGGGGGCGGGCAGCCTGGACCAGCAGTCCGCCGCCGCGAGGATGATCAACGATCTCCTGATGAAACCCAACCCGCGAGGACTGGCGGGGGTGCAAGGCGCACAAGGCAACGTGATGGGCGGGGGCATCGCCGGCGTGGCGAGCACTGCGGAGAGCGACGCCATCATGGTCTACCACGACCGCTCGAAGTACAACGAGTGGGAGTTTGTCTACGACCCCACCAAGGAGAGGCCGCTTCCCAACCCGAATGCAGGTGGAACGGTGGGTACGCCCGCGTCCCAGATGGGGAGCACTTTCGCGCCCGGTCCCGCCCCAGGCGGGGCGGGGGCGACCATGACGCCGACGGGGACGATGCCGGGGACGATGCCCGGGGCCAAGCAGTAGGGCTGTTCGCGGGCTTCAAGGGCAAGCTAAAGCATGCCCTACCGGCGACGCCTCCGCTCGGCCGTGCGGACCTGCAGCTCGTTCATGCCGAAATAGTGCGCCACTTCGTGCCAGACGGTATCCTCGACCAGCCTGGCGAGGTGCTCGGGGCCGGTGGCGAGGCGCTCGTGCGGGCCTTGAAAGATGGTGATGCGGTCCGGCATGGCGAAGGGCTCGAAGACGCTCCGCCTGGTGAGCGGGCGGCCTTCGTAGAGGCCCAGCAAAGTGCTCCCCCGAGGCGTGCGGCCGCGGGCGAGTTGCGCGGGCTCGGGCTCGGGCTCCACCACCACCGCGATGTTCTTCAGGCGCCTGCGGAAGCGCGCGGGGATCCGGGCGTAAGCCGCGGCCACCAGGCGGTCGAATTCGGCAGGGTTCATAGGGGGCGCATCTGTCCTGTTATTCTACTGTCTTGACGGACCTCCGAAAGAAGCGCGTAGTGGTGGCCATCGACGGGCCGGCGGGCGCGGGCAAAAGCACCATCGCCAAACGGGTGGCCGCGCGGCTGGGATTCACGTATATCGATTCCGGCGCGATGTACCGCGCGGTGGCGCTGTGGGCGCTGCGGCAGAACGTCGATCCAGGCGATATGCATCGCATGGAGCAGCTCGCCTTGGCCGCGGAAATCGAGCTGTCGCCGGGACGCATCCGGCTCAACGGCGAGGACGTGACGGACGCCATCCGCACGCCGGAGGTTTCGGGCGGNNGCCATGGGCGAGCGCTCGAGCGTGGTGATGGAAGGGCGGGATATCGGGACGGTGGTGTTCCCCGATGCGGACGTCAAAGTTTTCCTGGACGCCGACCCCCGCGAGCGCGTGCGGCGCCGGCTTGAGGACGTGCGGGCCGGCGGAGAGGAGATTCCCGAAAGCGCGCTGGCGGCGCAGATGAAGGAGCGCGACCAGCGCGACAGCACGCGCGCCGACGGGCCCCTGGCCCAGGCGCCGGACGCGGCGTACCTGGATTCCACCTCCCTCACGGTGGAAGAAGTGGAAGAGGCGATTCTCAAGATTGTGCGTTCGCGGGTGACGAACGGAAAGGATTTCAGTTGAAGGACCTGCTGGTAATGAAGTTCGGCGGGACCAGCGTGGGCTCGGCCGAACGCATGCGGGTGGCGGCGCGGATCGCCGCCGGGGAACGGAAAAAGCGGCCGGTGGCGGTGGTGGTCTCGGCCATGTCCAAGGTCACGGACCTGCTGCTCGGCACCATGCGGCATGCCGAGGCTGGCGATCGCGCGGGGATCGTGGCCAACCTGGCGGCGTTGCGCAGCCGCCACGAGGAAGCTTGCCGCGAATTGCTGCCGGAAGCGAAACAGGCCGGCGTGCTGGCCGACGTGCACCAGCTCATCGGCGAATTCGAGCGCATCGTAAACGGCATGGCGATGCTCGGCGAGCGGCCTCCGCGCTCGGTGGACGAGGCAGTCGCCATCGGGGAACGTCTCTCGGCGCTGCTGGTTTCCGAACACCTGAAGGCGGAGGGTACGCCGGCCGAGGCCGTGAACGCGCGGGACCTGGTGGTGACGGATGCGGTCTTTGGCAATGCCTCTCCGCTGATGGAGCCGACCCGCGTGAAGGCGCGGGCCAAACTGCTGCCGCTGTTGCGCCAGGGCACGCTGCCCGTGATCACGGGTTTCAACGGCGCCACGGCCGATGGGCGCCCGACCACGCTGGGACGCGGCGGCTCGGACTTCTCGGCGTCCATCCTCGCGGCCGCCCTCGATGCTTCGGAGTTGTGGATCTGGACCGACGTGGACGGCATCATGAGCGCCGATCCGCGGCTGGTGCCCGACGCCGAGGTGCTGGCGGAGGTGACCTACGCGGAGGCGGCCGAGCTGGCCTACGCCGGCGCCAAGGTGCTGCATCCCAGGACGCTGGCGCCCCTGGCGGAGAAAAAGATTCCGGTCTGGAGCAAGAACAGCTTCGCGCTGGAGAAGCCGGGAACCAAGATTGTCCCCGCAATTCCGGTGGCCAACGGCGCGCGCGCGGTGACCTCCATGGCTAACGTGGCGCTGGTGTCTCTAGAGCCCGCGAGTCCGGAGCTGAGCGGGGTGCAAGTGATGGCGCGGGCGCTGGACGCGGTGGCGCGGGCGAACGTCGAGGTGCTGCTGTTTTCCAGCTCCAGCTACCGCCAGAATTTCTGCTTCCTGGTGCGCGAGGAGGAACTCGCGCGCTCGGTCGAGGCGCTGGAATCGGCGCTGGCGCTGGAACTGGCCCACCACTACGTGCATCCCATCCACGTGGACCGGGACGTGGGGCTGCTGGCGGCGGTGGGCGAAGGAATGCACGGGAAACCGGGCCTGGCGGCCCGCATCTTCACGGCCATCTCGCGCGAGCGGGTGAATGTCATCGCCATCGCGCAAGGTTCCAGCGAGCTGACGATTGCGGTGGTGGTCCGCCGCGACGGACTGGAACGGGCGGTGCGGGCGGTGCACGCCGAGTGCGGCCTGGGCCAGCGGCCTCCGGTCCCGGTGTTTCCGTTTTCACCGTCCAAGCGCCGGAAATAGGGGAGATGTTGCGGCAGGTTCATTTCGGCCTGCGTCTGAACTTTGAGTCCGTAGGGGCCGGGCATGCCCGGCCCCTACCGGGAACGTATCATCCGTAGTGGCCGGGGCGGGTGCCAGGCGCCCGGGCTCCCTTCGATCCATATCGCTGGCGGCCGAAGCAGGAAACGGAGGCGCCATGCAGTACGTCGTCTGTTACCATATGGCCGATGACGCGCGGCGCAATCGCCGAGTTATGCGCGGCCTGCGACGGCAAAACCCGCGTCCTGGGAGCCGCCGAGCCGGTGCGGGACCAGGAGTTTTATGTAATATGATGTGCTTTCAGCGGTTTCCGGTCAATTTCGGAGTCGAGCCTCGCAAGCCGGACATGGGAGGTTGCAGGCAAGTGCTGGATTGTCAGATGGATAGCTGTTCACCGGCGCCAGGTGGCTGGTTTTTCATGCAGCGGCTAAGTCCTTTTGACAGGAAGTGTCGGAGAATCCTATACTCAAAGTGCTTTACCAGCAGGGCCTTGGCTGACGAAGAGGCAGCGCTGCCGCCCCGATGAGAAGGGGATTGAAACATCATCCAAATCAAAAGCCCAGCAATCACGGCGCAAAGCGGCAGCGCTGCCGCCCCGATGAGAAGGGGATTGAAACATATTCGCCGTTGCTGCGTTCGCATTCACCGTGGCATTGGCAGCGCTGCCGCCCCGATGAGAAGGGGATTGAAACTTTGTATACGTCGGCCGCCGAACTAAACAGCACTGGCAGCGCTGCCGCCCCGATGAGAAGGGGATTGAAACTTGATCGCGGGATCGTCGCTGAGAATGACCCCTTTTTCGGCAGCGCTGCCGCCCCGATGAGAAGGGGATTGAAACGCATGAGGCGTCCTACCGCAGTGATGAACTTAGCTTCGGCAGCGCTGCCGCCCCGATGAGAAGGGGATTGAAACTCTCGGTAATAGTGAGGGCGCCACGGTTGATCGTGAATGGCAGCGCTGCCGCCCCGATGAGAAGGGGATTGAAACCAATCCTTCACAGCCGAGTACGCGCAAAATCTGAATGGGCAGCGCTGCCGCCCCGATGAGAAGGGGATTGAAACCTTATTCAGGTGGAGCCGCCTCTTTGTTTCACGAACCGGGCAGCGCCGGCCAGTGGCAGCGCTTCCACCCCGAACCAGGCCAGCATGCGCCCAGCCACAACACCCTGGCTTTCCCGCGCCGCGAAATTGAGGAGACCTTTTTCATTCACATCAATCTTTCGTTGATACCAAAGGAGTTAGTATGTTTACCGAGGTGTCTCCGTAGTATCCTGTGACTGAAAGAGGTTTACTCGACTGAATGATATGAGTTCACTCAGACCAATCAATGCTTCGCGAGCCAACGCCGCCCGCTCCCGGGGGCCGGTCACTCCTGAGCGGAAAAAACGCTCTTCCGCCAACGCCCTTCGCCCCCGCCGGTGGCGTCGAGTTCGGCCTGATCCGGGAAATGGCCGCGGCCTATTGGCGCATACGCCGCGCCTGGGCCATCGAGACCTCGCCCGTGCTCCGGCCGCTGCTCCGCCAAACCACGCCATACCAAACGAACCCAATCCCATTTCCGAACACCAGCCGATGCAGGAGGAACCGGCCACGCCATCTGTCACGATATAGCCGACACAAAAAAAGACCGCCAAGGAGGAGGTGCGCGAATTCCGCGCAACCGGTTGAGGGGATGAGCAGACAGGCCAGTCCCGAATCCGCCTCAGGCCGGCGGGCTTGCTTGACAATCCGTTGTCACATCTGACAACATGAGGGGATTAAAGTAGCGGACGGCGCCGCACTGACGATTGCGGCCGAGGACGGCAAGGCCGACGTTGCAAAGCCCGTGCACGGTATGGGGCCGGGTGTGTTCGAGATTGCGCTGCCGTTTAAGGGCGATGCGTTCCGCGTGGTCTACGCGCTGCATTTCGCCGATGAAATCTGGGTCGTGCGCGCGTTCCAGAAGAAATCGACGCAGGGAATCAAGACGCCGCAACGCGAAATCGACCTGATAAAGGACCGTTTGAAGAGATTGAAGGAAATGCTGCGATGAGAAGCGAAAAGCTGGAAGTGGTGCGGGGAAGCGGCAATGTATTCCGCGATCTGGGACAGGAGAACGCCGATGCCGAACAATTCAAGGCCATCCTGGCCGCTGAGATCATCAAGGCGCTCGACCGGGAACACCTGACTGTGCGCGCCGCGCACAGCCGCACCGGAACAGCGGCGGCCGATTTCTCGCGCATCCGCAATGCGGACCTCGGGCGGTTCACCGTCGATCGCCTCATCTCGATCATTAACCGGCTCGGGTCGCGCGTCGAAGTAAAGGTCCGGTTGTATCGCGCTGAACCAGTCGCCGAAGAAGCGCGGCCGTGAGGGCAGGAAGCGCCCGGCCGGCCCGTCCCACTGATATACTATTATTTTCCCCGTTAGAAGACAGGAGTTTTTCCGGAAATGTTTGATCTGTTTCGCAGCCGAGAGAAGTCCGTGCGTATACTTCTGGGCGCGTTGCTGCTGCTGGTGGCGCTTTCCATGCTCACGTACCTGGTCCCCAGCTACAACACGGGGTCGAGCTCGTCCGACATGATCATAGCGGAGATCGGCAAGGACGACGTGATTACCCTGCCGGAGGTGCAGNNCATGGTGCAGCAGTTGGTGACGGACCGCGCGCTGGCTTATGAAGCTGCCCGGTTGGGATTCCAGGTGACCGACGCGGACCTGGCGGACACCATCCGCCAGTCGGCGCCGAGCCTGTTTCAGGACGGCAGGTTCGTGGGCAAGGACGCCTATGCCTCCATGCTCGCCCAGCAGAATATCACGATTGCGGACTTCGAGGCCGATCTGAGGCGGCAGGTTCTGATCACGCGGCTGCGCGAGGTGGCCATCGAAGGCACCATCGTCACACCACTCGAGATCGAGCAGGCGTACCGGAAGAAGAACGAGAAGATCAAGATCGAGTACGTCAAGATCCCCAACGACAAGTACCGCGCCGAAGCGCAGCCGACCATCCCGGAAATCCAAAACTTCTTCAAAGCCAACAACGCGCGGTACCAGACGCCCGAGACGAAGAACCTGGCCATCCTGATTGCGGACCCGGCGAAGATGGAGCAGACCGCGACTGCGACGGACGCCGATCTCCGGCGCATGTACACCCAGAACCTGGACTCGTTCCGCACGCCAGAGCGCGTCAAGGTGCGGCATATTCTGCTCAAGACCGACGCCAAGCCGGCGTCGGAAGAGCCCAAGATCAAGGCCAAAGCCGAGGATCTGCTGAAACAGATCCGGGGCGGGGCGGATTTCGCCGCGCTGGCGAAGAAGAACTCCGAAGACACCGGGTCGGCCGCCAATGGCGGCGAGTATCCGGGTTTTGTGACGCGCGGCCAAACCGTGCCGGAGTTTGAAAAAGCGGCGTTTTCCCTCAAGCCGGGGCAGACCAGCGACTTGGTCAAGACGCAGTATGGGTACCACATCCTCCAGGTGCTGCAACACGAAGATGCGCGGCTGCGGCCTTTCGAGGAAGCCAAGAGCGAGCTGGCGGTCCAGGGGAAGAAGCAGAGCGTGAACGACGCCATGAACAAGATCTCCGACACGGCCCAGGCGGCGCTTCAGAAGGACCCGGCGCATCCGGAAAAGGTGGCGGCCGACCTGAACATGCAACTGCTGCGCGTGGACGGTCACATGGCGGGTCAAAATATCAAGGAAATCGGCCCCAGCCCGGACTTCGACCAGGCCGTTGCGACCTTGAAGAAGGGCGAGCCCTCGCAGTTGCTTGCCTTGGTGGACAATAAGATCGCGCTGGTGCTGGTGACGGATGTGATTCCGTCGCGGCCGCAGACATTCGAGGAAGTCCAGAACCGGATTCGCGACACGATTACCCAGAACAGGCTGACGATGGTCGTGCAGAACCACGCCGCGGAACTGGCGGAAAAGGCCAAGTCGATGGGCGGCGACCTGGCGAAGGCGGCCAAGACGATGGGCCTGGGAGTGAAGACCTCGGGTGAAATCGACCGGTCGGGTTCGGTCGAAGGGCTGGGCTCCGCCACTTACGTACAGGAAGGTTTCTCGCGTCCCGATGGAACTGTGTTTGGCCCCATCTCCACGCCGGATGGAACGGTGGTGGCCAAGCTGCTCCAGCACGCCGATCCGGACCTTTCGAAACTGCCGGAGCAGCGGGTGGCCCTTCTCGACGAAATCAAGAGCCAGAAGGCCCGCGACCGGAATTCGCTCTTCGAAGCGGGACTGCGCGACGCGCTGATCAAGCAAGGCAAGATCAAAATCCATCAGGATGTGATCAACCGGCTGCTGGCGACCTACCGCGGCTCGCCAACCGGATGATCCAAGCCGTCATCGATTTTCTTCGGTCGCTGACCAATCCCGAGCGGCTCATCCAACTGCTGAGCACGCTGCTCTCAGGCTGGCTCGGGTATCTGGCGCTGTGCGGGGTGGTGTTTTCCGAGACCGGTCTGCTGCTGGGTTTCTTTCTTCCGGGAGATTCGCTGCTGTTCACCGTCGGGGTGGTGGCGGGCGCGGGGAAGTTGAACATCGTGCTGGTCAACGTGGCGCTGATGGCGGCGGCGATGTTGGGCGATTCGACCAACTACTTTTTGGGCCGGAGAACCGGACCGCGCATCTTCAGCCGTCCGGATTCGCGCCTGTTCAAGCAGGAATACGTGACTCGCACCAGGGCGTTCTACGAGCGGTACGGGGGCAAGACCATCATCTTTGCCCGCTTCGCCCCGATCATCCGCACGTTCGCGCCGTTCCTGGCCGGCGTGGGGGGGATGTCGTACCCGCGCTTCCTTTCCTTCAGCGTGTTTGGCAGCACGGGGTGGGTCTTCCTGCTGACCATGCTGGGCTACGGNNTGTCGCTGCTGCCGACGTTCATCGAGGTCGTGAAGGCGAAGAGATCATCGGCTCGCGCGGCCGACCAGGCCGGCGGCGAATAAGCGGTCGTCGACGCGGCCCAGGCGCGTGACGATCCGCGGCGCCAGAAGCGGCGTGTGGGCGATGGTGGTCAGGTATTCGGGCACCGCCCAGACATCTTCCTCGGCCGTCATCCAGCGGATGGAATCGAACCGGCGCAGGTTGACGGGGCGGGAATAATTGCGCAGGGTCTTTTCCTTCCGCAAATTATAGTAGTGCTCGAAATAGGACATCGCCAGCTCGCGCAGCGTGCGGTAGACCGGCTCCCGGTAGCGCAGTCCGGAGTAGTTGGATTTGGCGAGCGCGCCCCAGTGGCCGCGGGAGCGGAAGATGGCGAGGACGTGATCGTCATCGCGCACCGCCTCGAGATCCAGCAGCAGCGGCGGGTGGCCGAGCATGCGCAGCGCGGCCGCGCCGAAAAGCGCGCCTTCCATGCAATGCGCCGTGCGGTCGCGGAGGACGCGCCGCGGGGAAAGGCAGGTGTCGCCGTGTGGCTCTTTGTTGTAGGGCAACTCGTCGAGGAAGCGCTGGATCTTTTCGGGCGTCGTGAGACGGCGGAAAACAGCGCGCTCGGCGGCGGTGAAGTCGTCGGAGGGCATTCGGTATCAGGTTAGCGTACTACACTGAAAGGCACAGCGGACCTGCAACCTATGGCATTCTTGCTCCCGATCCTGTTAATGGCGGCTGCCGCCAATCCTTACGACATCGTCATCCGCGATGGGCGGATCGTCGACGGCACCGGGTCGCCGTGGTATGCCGGCGACGTGGCCATTCGCGGCGGCCGAATCGCCGCCATCGGCCACCTGGCGGACGCTCCTGCGCGCCGCATCGTCAACGCCCGCGGAATGGTGGTGGCGCCGGGGTTCATCGACATGCTGGGGCAATCGGAACTCACGATTCTGGTGAACCCTCACCTGCCCTCGAAGATCTTTCAGGGCATCACCACCGAAATCACCGGCGAAGGCGGCTCCATCGCCCCGCTCACTGACGCCGTCACGCAGGCGGACCGCGTGACCTACCAGCACTACGGCGTCGAGCCCACCTGGCGGACCTTCCGCGAGTACTTCGCGCGCCTGCGAAAACAGGGTATGGGGATCAACCTGGCCAGCTACGTGGGCGCCACTCAGGTGCGCCGCGTGGTGCTGGGAGACGGCAACCGCGCGCCCACCGCGGCGGAACTGGAGCGCATGAAGGCGCTGGTCCGCGACGCCATGCGCGATGGGGCCGTCGGTCTTTCGACTTCGCTGCAATATGCGCCGGCGCCCTACGCCACCACGGAAGAACTGATTGCGCTGGCGGGGGAGGCCGCGAAGTTCGGCGGCATCTATGCTTCGCACATCCGCAACGAAGGGGACTCCATTTTGACCGCGCTCGACGAGGCCTTCCGCATCGGACGCGAGGCCGGAATTCCGGTGGAGATCTGGCACCTGAAGGCGGCGGGCAAGGCCAACTGGGGCCGCATGCCCGAGATCGTCGCGCATATCGAGCAGGCCCGCCGGTCGGGCGTGGACGTGGCAGCGGACACCTATGCGTATCCCGCCTGGTTCAACTCGTTCTCCGCGGTCATCCCGCCCTGGGCGCACGACGGAGGCGACAAGAAACTGGTCGAGCGCCTGAAGGACCCCGCCGCGCGCGCCCGCATCCGCAGGGAGCTGGAAACGCCTTCGGATGACTGGAACAACGAGTGGCAGGAAGTGGCCGGTCCGGAGTCCATTCTGGTCGGCGCGGTGCAGAACCCCAAGCTCGTTCCGCTGCAGGGCAAGAACATCGCGGAAATCGCCAAGTTGTGGAACAAGGACCCCATCGACACGGTTTTCGATCTGCTCATCGAAGACGAGGCCTTCACCGGAGTGGCGATGGTTGGGATGTCGGAGCCCGACGTGGCGCTGGCGCTCCAGCAGCCGTGGGTATCGATCTGCAACGACTCGCAGGGCACGGCGCCGGACGGCCTGCTCGGCAAGGAACACCCGCATCCGCGCGCCTACGGCACGTTTCCGCGCATCCTGCGGAAGTATGTGCGGGAAGAAAAGAAGCTCACGCTGGAAGACGCCATCCGCAAGTTCGCAGCGCTCCCGGCGCAACGGATGCGGTTCGCGGATCGCGGCGTGCTGAAGGCGGGGATGTGGGCGGACGTAGTGATCTTCGATCCGGAAACGATTCACGACGTGGCGACGTTCGAGAACCCCAACCAGCTTTCCGAGGGGATGCGCTTCGTGCTGGTGAACGGCGTGCCGGTGATCGACGAAGGCAAGATGACCAACGCGCTGCCGGGGAAGGTGCTGGACCGGCGGTGAATCCGGCTGCGCTTCGCACCGCATAGAAGCCCGGCGGGGGGCTTACTCTCGGCCCCTCAGAATCGCGGCCATCAATCGCGGGCGCCTCGCCAGCGCCACACGAACAAGCCGGCTTCGCGTGATCACTGTTCGGTTGACACTGTAAACTAAAACATTTACAGTGAAGGAGTGATCGGCGGCTTCAGACATAAAGGGCTTGAAGAGATTTACCTTACCGGCAAGACACGCCGGATCGGTAGCGACCATGTCAGGAAGTGCGTGCGCATCATGCAATTGCTGGAAGTAGCGGGGCAGCCCGAGGACATGAACATCGCGGGGTTTCGCTTCCATGGACTGCGAGGCAACCCGCAACGCTGGTCGGTGCGCGTGACCGGGAATTACCGGATCACCTTTGGCTGGTCAGGCGAGAACGCCTTGGATGTTGATTTTGAAGACTACCATTAGGGAGAAAGTTATGGAGAGAAAGAGCGGACTGCCACCTGTCCATCCGGGCGAGATTATCAAGAAGGACATCCTGCCGTCTGTCGGCCTGTCCGTGACGGCCGCGGCGAAAGCTCTGGGCGTCTCCCGCCAGATGCTGCACGACATTCTGGCGGGGCGCAAGCCTCTGTCAGCCGTCATGTGCCTGAAGGTGGCCCGCCTTTTTGGCGGCACGCCGGAATTGTGGATGCGGTTGCAGGCAGNNGTAAAGCCGGTCGAAGAACTCCGCGCCTGAACATCGGGCGTCCACTCTTCCGCGCCACATGGGTCGAAGTGCTACTATGGCCAGCAATGATGGGACGCCGAGACCTTCTTCGCAATTGGGCGCTTACTCCGCTCGCCCTGGCCAGGGGCCGCCGCGCTTTCGGCCAGCAGAATCGCTACCAGCCAACCTGGGAATCCCTGGACCGGCGGCCCTCGCCCGCCTGGTATCCCGCCGCCAAGTTCGGCATCTTTATCCACTGGGGCGTGTACTCCGTGCCGGCCTATGCCGCCGTCAACGTCAAGGATGAAAACCCCTACGCCGAGTGGTATTGGAATTCCCTGACCGAGGGCATGAAAGCTACCGGCCCCACTGGCCATGGCGCGCTGACGCGGAAATTTCACCAGCGCGTGTACGGCGCCAACTTCCCGTATTTCGATTTCGCTCCGCTCTACCGCGCGGAGATGTACGACCCCGACCGGTGGGCCGACGTCTTCGTCCGCTCCGGCGCGAAGTACGTGGCCCTCACCTCGAAGCACCACGAAGGTTTCACCCTGTGGCGCAGCGCGGAGGCCAATCGAGCCTGGGGACGGCCCTGGAACAGCGTGGATATCGGCCCCCGGCGCGATCTGCTGCTGGACCTGATGGAGGCCGGCCGCCGCCGAGACTTGCGCATGGGCATCTACTATTCGCTCTACGAATGGTACAACCCCCTCTGGCTCAAAGACCGCAAGCGCTACGCCGCCGAGCACATGTTCCCGCAGTTCAAGGACGTGGTGACCCACGCCAAACCGAGCATTATCTTCTCCGACGGCGAATGGGAGATGACCAGCGCCGAATGGCGTACGCCGGAGCTGCTGGCATGGCTGTTCAACGAATCTCCGGTGCGCGACGAGGTGGTCATCAACGACCGCTGGGGCAAGGAAACGCGCCACCACCAAGGCGGCTATTTCACTACCGAGTACACCCCGGGCATGCAGCAGAGCGATCATCCGTGGGAGGAAAACCGCGGCATGGGGTATTCCTACGGGTACAACCGCATGGAGTCGCTTGCGGATTACCGCACTGATCGCGAGCTGCTCATGATGCTCATCGATATCGTCAGCCGCGGGGGTAATCTTCTGCTCGATATCGGGCCCACCGCCGACGGGCGCATACCGGCGATCATGGAGGAGCGGCTGCTCCAGATCGGCGACTGGCTGCGGCCCAACGGCGAAGCTATCTACAGCACGCGCGCCCGGAAAGTCACGCGTCAGTGGAGCCAGGGCAAGGTGCCGCAACTCGCGGAAAAGGACTTCATGTCGGATTACCCGATTGACCACCTGGTCGATTCACCGGCTCCCGGTTTCGCGCGCGTCGAGGCCTTCTTCACCGCCAGCGACAGCGCGGTATATGCGATTCTGCCGCACCGTCCGTTGAAGGACGTCGTGCTGGATGACATAGCGACCCCCTCCGGTGTAAGCGTGACGCTGCTCGAAGGCGGCCAGCCGCTGGAAGCCGCGCGGCAAGGCCGCCAGTTGAGAATCCGGATTCCGGATTCGCTGGCCGCCAGCCTTCCCGCCCGCCAGGCCTACGTGCTCAAGATCGCCGGGGCAAGTTGATCAGCGAACCCCACCCCATCCGCGGTAAAATCACGAATATCGCAACTCCGGGACCCGAACCTGCTCTGACGAGCTTCCCATGACCACCGCGACGAACAGCCGTGCCCAGGAATTCCGCGAGCAGTTGTCCCGCCGCGTCCTGGTGTCGGACGGCGCCATGGGCACCATGCTCTACTCGCGCGGCGTCTTCATCAACCGCTGCTTCGACGAGCTGAATCTCTCTTCGCCCGACCTGGTCCGCCAGATCCACCAGGACTACGTCAAGGCCGGCGCTGAGATTCTCGAAACCAACACCTTCGGCGCCAGCCGCCTGCGGTTGGCCGGGTTCGGAGTGGCCGACAAGCTGAAGGCCATCAACCAGGCCGGCGTGCGCCTGGCTCGCGAAGCGGCCAAGGAAGCAGCCTTCGTGGCTGGCGCGGTAGGCCCGCTGGGCGTGCGCATCGAGCCTCTGGGGCCCACGTCTTTCGCCGAAGCCCGCGCCATTTTCCGGGAGCAGATCGACGCGCTTCTGGAAGCCGGCGTGGATCTGCTGATCCTCGAGACTTTCGGTAATCTCAACGAACTCCGCGAAGCCGTCCGGGCCGCGCACGAGGCCTCCGGCGGCGAAGTTGCCATTGTCGCGCAAGTGACCATCGACGATTTCGGACACCTGCCCGGCGGCACCGATACGGAAACCTTCACCCGCGAAATGGATTCGTGGCCGGTGGATGTGATCGGCCTCAATTGCTCCGTGGGGCCCAAGGCCACGCTCGAGACCATCGAGCGCATGATGCAGTTCTCTTCCAAGCCCATGAGCGCCATGCCCAACGCCGGGCTGCCCACGCGTGTGGAAGGCCGCAACATGTATCTCTGCTCGCCGGAATACATGGCGCAGTACGCGCGGCGCCTGCTGTGGGCCGGCGTCAGAATCATCGGCGGCTGCTGCGGCACCACGCCCGATCACATCAAGCTGATCCGCTCGGAAACGCGCTCGCTCCAGCCGCTGCAAAAGAAGCTCAGCGTTACGGTGGAGGAGCCGGAGGTCAAGGCACACGCCCTCACGCCCGTTCCCATGGCGGAGAAATCCAAGCTGGGCGCCAAGCTGGCCCAGGGAAAATTCGTCGCGTTCGTGGAAATCCTGCCGCCGCGCGGCGTGGACGCCTCCCTCGAAATCGCCGGCGCCAGGCTGTGCGCCGAACAGGGCATCGACGCCATCAACGTTCCCGACGGCCCCCGCGCCAGCGCCCGCATGAGCGCGCAAGTCGCCTGCCAGCTCATTCAGCGGCACGCCGGCATCGAGGCCGTGAGCCACTTCTGTTGCCGCGACCGCAACATTCTGGGCATTCAATCGGAGTTGCTGGGCGCGCACACCGCCGGGGTGCGCAACCTGATCTGCATCACCGGCGATCCGCCGCGCATGGGACTTTACCCCGACGCCACCGCGGTCTTCGACGTCGACGCCATCGGCCTGGTCAACATTGTCAACAACCTCAACCATGGTCTGGATATCGGCGGCAACCCCATAGGCTCGCAAACCGCCCTGCTCATCGGCGTGGGCGCCAATCCCGGCGCGCTCAACATGGATGAAGAGATCCGCCGCTTCGAGTGGAAGGTGGAGGCCGGCGCGGAGTACGTGGTTACGCAGCCGGTTTTCGACCTGGATCTGCTGGAGAACTTTCTCGGGCGCATCGAGCACGTCAAGATCCCGGTGATCTGCGGCCTGTGGCCGCTCACCAGCTTCCGCAACGCCGAATTCATGGTGAACGAGCTGCGCGTGCCCGTGCCCGAGCATTTCATGGAGCGCATGCGGTTGGTGGATAACGCGGAGAAGGCTCGCGAGGAAGGCGTGGCCATCGCGCGCGAAATGGTGGCGCGTGTGCGCGGCATGGTCGCGGGTGTACAATTGAGCGCGCCCTTCGGCCGGTACCAGATGGCCCTGGACGTCGCCGAGGCCATCGGCCCGCGCTGAGATCGAACGAAATGGCTACCGACCTGGTCGAGATCAATCCCGAAGAACCCCAGCCGGAAATGCTGGAGCGGGCCGCCGCCGCGGTGCGCCGCGGCAAAGTGGTTGCCATCCCGACGGATGCGCTCTACACGCTGGTGGCCGACCCCTTCAACCTGGGCGCCGTGGCCCAGGTGTTTCACGCCAAGGGCCGGGAACCCCATCGCTCCCTTCCCATCCTGGTGGGGGACCTCATGATGGCCGAAGAGCTGGCCTCAGAGCTGACCAACCGGTTTTTCATCCTGGCGCGCCGCTTCTGGCCCGGGCCGCTNNCAAGATCGCCAACCAGTTGATCGCCATGCTGAACCACCCGCTGATCTCGACCAGCGCCAACATTTCCGGCCGCCCGACGTGCCGCAGTGGCATCGATGTCTTCGGTATGATGGATGGGCGCGTGGACCTGGTGATCGACGGGGGCACGTGCAGCGGAGCGGGCGCCACCACCGTCGATATCACCGAGCCATACTGGCGCCTCATCCGGGCTGGCGCCATTGAAGAGAAGGAAATCGCGGAGTGCCTGCAGCCGTCGTGAGTCAAACATGCGAAATGTAATCATCATCGGTTCCGGATGCGCGGGCAACACCGCCGCGATCTACGCGGCGCGCGCCAACCTGAAACCGCTGGTCGTGGGCGGCCATGCAGCCGGCGGGCAGCTTTCCCTCACCACCCTGGTGGAGAACTTTCCCGGTTTCCCGGAAGGCATCAGCGGGCCGGACCTCGTCGAGAACATGAGGAAACAGGCGCAGAACTTCGGCGCCGAATACGTGCACGGGGCGGTCGTCGACGCCGATTTCTCCAGCCGCCCCTTGCGCCTCAGCATCGAAGGCGATTGGACCGAGACGCGCACCGCGATCGTCGCTTCCGGCGCTTCCGCGCGCTGGTTGGGCCTCGAATCCGAGCAAGCGCTCATTGGCCATGGCGTCAGTTCCTGCGCCACCTGCGACGGATTCTTTTACCGCGACAAGCAGATCATGGTGGTGGGCGGCGGCGATTCCGCCATGGAGGAGGCCAACTTCCTGACTCGCTTCGGCCGCAAGGTGACGCTGGTCCATCGCCGCGACGAGTTCCGCGCGTCGAAGATCATGCTTGACCGCGCGCGTCGCAATCCCAGGATCAAGTTCCTACTGAGCACCGTAGTCGAAGAGATCCACGACGTGGCCGGGAAGATCGTCACCGGCGTGCGCCTGCGCGACCTCAAGACCGGCAAGGTCTGGGACCAGAAAGTGGACGGCTTTTTCCTGGCCATCGGCCACATTCCCAATACCAAGGTTTTCAAAGGCCAGCTCGAAACCGATGCGGAAGGCTATATCGTTTCGAAGGGCGGCGCGCGCACCAGCGTTCCCGGCGTTTTCCACGCCGGCGACGTGGAGGACCGCACCTACCGCCAGGCCATCACCGCCGCCGGCGCCGGCTGCCGCGCCGCCATGGAAGCCGAACGTTTTTTGGAAGCGGAAGGACACTGAACCATGATTGAGCGCATCTCCCCCCCCGGCGTGCCCGCCCCGCGCGGCCCCTATTCCCCGGCCGTTCGCGCCGGCGATTTCATCTTTGTTTCCGGCCAGGTCCCCATCGACCCCGTCACTCAACAGGTGGTCGCCGGCGACGTTCGCGACGAAACCCGCCAGACGCTGACCAACATCATGCGGATACTGGAAGGCTGCGGCGCGGCCCTCAGCGACGTGGTGAAGTGCCAGGTATTCCTGGCCGACGGCAAAGATTTCGCCGCCATGAACGAGGTCTACGCGGAATTCTTCGGCGCCGCCAAACCCGCGCGCACCACGGTGGTGGCGGCCTTTGCCATCCCGGGCATCAGAGTGGAAATCGACGCTGTGGCGTACCGGCCGGCGTAAGTCAGGCTCATCCAAGCCTTCGCAGGCAGCCTGCGACGATTTCGTGAGGCGGGTCCACACAAGGACTTGGGGCTGGTAGCGTGCGAATCCGACCAGTTCCTCAGTGCCCCGCGACCTGGCCACAGTAGCCACAGAACGCTCACATCAGCGGCAACCGCTGCGGACCAGCGCGATAATGGATCTTATGGGCTTAAACTAAATGGTTCCAAGTAGAACGGAGCCACTGGACATCCGAGCTATGACATCGGAGCCGATTGGAGTATTCACATGAGTGAGCGCTGGCCTTCGCCGACTGATCCGATTGCTTTCGAGTCCTTGTGCGCCGACCTCTGGGGGTCTATCTGGGGTCAAGTTGCGCACAAGAATGGGCGAAATGGCCAGCCCCAGGCTGGGGTCGATATCTACGGCAGGTATGGGGACAACTGGATCGGCATCCAATGCAAGCAGAAGGATGAGCTTCTGAGAAGCAAGTTAACTCTTAAGGAACTTGCCGAAGAGGTCGCAGCCGCACGTCACTTTGTTCCGCCCCTCAGGCGATTCATTATTGCCACTACCGGTCCGTCCGAAGTAGCGGTTCAGGAAGCAGCCCGCCGTCTGACTGAAGAACATAACCGACAGGGCTTATTCGAAGTTGAGGTGTGGAGTTGGACCGACATCTAGGCTGAACTGAACCGCAGGCTGGACCTACTCCAGGTGGTGGGCCCCATATATTGGCCACGGCTCTTCTCCGTCGCGACTGAGCAAAAGAATCAGGATCAGACAGAACAGATTCTTCGCGCCATCCAATCCCCTCTGCTCCCGTGCGGACTCTTTCTCACGCTTAAGATTGAGGCAACCGAGCAGGATCTCAGGCGGGTCTATGGTGATCAAATGGGATTTCATAGATTGCCTGCGCAGCTAGCGCCGACGGGCGGTCGTCATTTCCTGCGAGATCGCTATCTTGACGTGCGAAACGGCGTAGTCGAGGCGGCCGGTCCTGTTCGGCTTGAACGTCCGGGATACAACGCCTTTCATCGGAACGTTGAGCATACGGTCTCTCGGTTCGATCCGTCAAGATGCAAAAGGCCGATTTCAGAAAACGAGCCATTGTTCTTCCAGCCTCACGTGACTCTCGACTTCTACCGTGGGGGCAGACCGCCTTCCGCTGACACGCGGCCAACGCTAGTTCTGGAGAGCGATGTCAACTCTGCTCGCTTGGTCGCGTCGTATGCATTCGACAATACCGTTTTGGTCGACCATGAGTTTCCGCAGTTGTCTGTTTCGCCTCCCGATGCGACGGGGTTTAGCTTAACCAGCCTACGCGGTTCGTTCATCCGGCTAATCCTTGATTTCTTCTTCATCAAGCCAATAGCGTGGCTACCGGAGCAAAGTTGGCCTCAATTGCACAACCTCCAGTTCTTACTAGGTTCCCGACGCCACGCCCTAACATTTTCACTCGATGACCTCGGTGAACAAACCATCCGCGTCAATCCAAACCCGATCGCCAAGGGACCGGGTGTTGTTATGCCCCAGATCATTTTCGAGCGTGAGATTGATCCTGAGAGGTTCGAGAAACAGGTTGTGAGTGTTGTTGCCGGGTTTGGCACCTGAACTATTACGTTGCCGGCTCGTGGATCATGAGACAGTCGTTGCCGGTCTTCCGACAATCCGTCGTTGTATCGCCTTCGGTCGGAAGGTCGGCCACTCCGAAAATGGCCCCAAACGGCGTCCGAGGACTTCAGCACCGCGGAATCGCAACGCACACCGCCGCGCCCGCCAAGGCTGCCGGGGCGTGCATATCCTGGGAGCGGAATGTCAGGCCGCGGGACGAGGGCGCACTTCCTTCCTGATGCGGGCAGCGGCCGCATCCTCTGCGACTGCCAGGTCGTACTTCGCCTGCAGGTTCATCCACATCTGAGCGGATGTTCCAAAATAGCGCGCCAACCGAAGCGATGTGTCGCCCGTAATGCGCCGCTGCCCTTTGACGATTCCCCCGATTCGGTTGGCGGGCACTCGCAGCGCGAGAGCCAGCGCGTTGACCGTCAATCCCGCTTCGCTCAGCAGTTCCTTGAGTACCTCGCCAGGATGAAGCGGCTGAAGCCGTTTGGATTTCTGAATTGCCACCGCAGCACCTTCTAGTGATAGTCGACAATCTCCACGTTGCCATGTATTCCTCGCCGATGGCAAGGATTTGCATGTTAGTCCGGGGGCGGCGAAGCCACAGGCGGCAGGCCGGGCCCAGAGGGCACCCCCAATCGGCCGCAGATTGCCAATCTGCCCCACTGCAGTTGCGGCGTCGGATCTCTCGGTATTACACTTACCAGTAGGAGTATTACCATGCAGATCACCAGCAAGGGACAGGTCACCATCCCTCAGGAGGTCCGCAACCGTCTGGGACTTCTGCCGCACACTAAGGTCGAGTTCGAATTGGCCGGAGATCACGCCCGTATTCGCAAGGCCCGCCGACAGCCAGGCGAGGACACGAGGGGGCGGCTGGTCCTTGAGGTCCTCCGGGGGAGCGCCGATACGCGCATGAGCACCGACGAGATCCTTGCCCTGACTCGCAGCGGGCCCCGCCGGGCGAAGCGGCGGCGTGCGTGACACCGGCCACGGCCAACCTGCCCGGGCGCCTGAAGGACTGCCGAGGCGTGCTTGTGGATAGCAACGTCCTGCTCGACGTGGCCACCAACGATCCCAATTGGGGCGAGTGGTCCGCGCGCGCCCTCGCGGAGGTCGCCGAGCACGCGGCCCTGATAATCAATCCGATTATATATGCCGAAGTGTCGATCGGATTCAGCACCATCGAAGCGCTCGACGCCGCCATGCCGGCCGCCCTGTATCGACGTGAAGCGCTCCCTTGGGAGGCCGGTTTCCTGGCGGGAAAATGCTTTCTGCGATACCGGCGGCGCGGAGGTCCGCGGCAATCGCCTCTGCCCGATTTCTACATCGGCGCGCACGCAGCCATCGGTCGACTCGCGTTGCTCACGCGCGATGCCGCCCGGTATCGAAGCTATTTTCCGTCAGTCGAGATCATTGCTCCACCTATCCCAACCGTCGCCGACCGGCCCAAGTAAGCGCGCCCAGCAGCCGCTCGTCCAACTTGCTCTTGACCGTGCGGCGGTCCAGTCCCAGTTGCCGGGCGGTTTCCTCGTAGCTCCCCGTGCGGCTATAGACAATCGTGACGTAGTGGCGCAACAACTCTTCCGCGGTGAGCCGGCCCGCGCGGGCGTCCTGCGCGAACTCCTCCAACGGATCTTCCGCGCCCGTCCGCGCCGGACGGTAGTTGCGCCGGATCAGCACGTTCTTCACGCACTGTTCCAACTCGCGGTAGTTGCCCGGCCAGGCGTATCCAATTCCCAGGTTACCGTCGATCCACTCGTTGACTTCGCGCGCCAGGTCGTCGGCCTCCGGGCCCGCCACCCGCCGGGCCATATAGCACACCAGCTCCCGTAGCACCCCCGGCGAATCGGCCAGTTGCTCGGCCAGCGAAGGCGTCGTCACCTGGTCGGAGCACAGGCGGTAATACAGGTCCTCGCGGAACCGTCCCGCCGCGATGGCCGCGGCCAGGTCCCGATTAGTCGCGGTAATCAGCTTTCCCTGGAATTGCCGGCCCGCCGTGTCTCCCACCGGATAAAACGTGCGCGTTTCGATAACCCGCAGCAGCTTCACTTGGATCGCCGGGTCCAGGTCGCCCAGTTCATCCAGAAAAACCGATCCCAGCTCGGGGCAGGACTCGAGCCAGCCCGTGCGGTCGGCCACGGCTCCGGTAAAGGCGCCGCGCCGGTGGCCAAACAACTCGGACTCCACCAGGGTGGGCGAGAGCGCCGAAATGTTGATGGGGAAAAACACCCCCACGCCAGGGTGCCCCGCGGGCTCCGCGAATGCCAGACGCTGGTCGTCGAAGGGCACGTACCGGGATTGCGCGATGGCCCGCGCCACCAGTTCCTTGCCCGTGCCCGATGGCCCCGTGATCAGCGTGGCGAACTCGCCCATGCGCGCGTACAGCGTGCGCCGGTAGCGGCGCATGTCGTGTGTGAAGATCGATTGCCAGATGGATGCCCGCAGGCGCGCCGCCGGCATGGAGTTGCCGATCACGTCGCGGAACACCTGCTCGAACGCGCGCTGGATCTGCCGGTAGCAGGCGAACGTGTGGCGCGGATCGTGGCCGGTGGGGAAGCGCACGCCGTCGATGTGGAAGAAGTGCCGCCAGTCGCCGAGAAAGCTGTTGTAGAACCGCCAGCGGGCGGAATCGGTCTTGGCGGCGGCCGGGCCGAACCCCGCCTCGAAGAAATTACGGTAGTAGCGCTGATAGAGCAGCAGCAGTATGGCATCCTCGTAGAGCACCAGATCCTGCGCGCGGGCCTCGGCGCCTTCGCGCAACCGCGCGCGCAGTTGTTCGGCCACGCGCTCCAGGCGCTCCACGATGCGCCATACGTTGACCCGCGGCCGTTCCGGGTCGTCCACCTGCTGGCTCCAGACCGGCTCGCCTTCCATGAAATCGCCGCCCAGCGCCGCGCGCTCGAACTCGATCCGCTCCGGCAGAAAGGGATTCGAGTATCCAAGTTGCGACACCGCCTGGAGGAACGGGCGTTCCCCGCGCGAAATCAGGGCCATGGACATTTATTGTACGATCTATGGCAATAAATGTACAGTATGACATTGGGGATTGCGCTGCGGGCATTGATTCGCCGATACTTACGAACGGCACTGGCCGTGCCCTCTAACAGGCCATGAGTCACAGCGGATTCAAAGATCTTCTGAAGAGCGGCGGCTTCCAGGCCTTTCTCTGGACGCAGTTTCTGGGCGCGTTCAATGACAACGTCTACCAGACCATCGTGGCGCTGGGTGCACTGCAGGTGAAGGGCGGCGTCTACGTGCCGCTGATCCCCGCGGTTTTCAATCTGCCGTTCTTCCTGTTCTCCGGCTACTCCGGGCACTTGTCGGACCTGGTCAGCAAGCGCCGCGTCCTGATCTGGGTCAAGATCTTCGAAATTTTCGTCATGGGTGTGGGACTGGCGGCGTTTCTTTCGGGCCGGTTCGAAGGGATGGTGCTGGTGGTGTTCCTGATGGGGCTGCACTCCACGATTTTCAGCCCCGCCAAGTACGGCATCGTGCCCGAAATGCTGCCCGACCGGGATCTCTCCCGGGGCAATGCGCTGCTGGAGATGAGCACCTTCGTGGCAATCGTGCTGGGCATCGTCAGCGGCACCTTCCTTTACGTGGCCTGGAAGGATGCGGCCTGGCGCATGGGCCTGGTGACGCTGGCCGTGGCCGTGGCGGGGTTTTGCGCCAGCCTGCGCATCACGCGCGTGCCGCCTTCCGGCGCCAACCAACCGTTCCGCTTCAACCCCTTTTCGGAAATCGTCTCCAGTACAAGGCACCTGCTGAAAGAGCGGCCCTTGTGGCTCACGGTCCTGGGCGTCTCCTACTTCTGGTGCGTCGCCGTGCTGCTGAGAACGGACCTGGAGTATTTCGGTTCCGAAGTGCTCCACACCGGCGATCGCGGCATCGGAGTGCTGTGGGCCTTCCTGGCAATCGGCATCGGGGCGGGCAACATGCTGGCCGGCCGCTTGTCCGGCGACAAGGTGGAACTCGGGCTGGTGCCCCTGGGATCGGCACTCATGGGCGTTTTCGGCATCGGCCTGTACCTGGCTCGGGGCTCGTTTGCGCTCTCGGCGGCCGCGGTCGGGTTGCTAGCCGCGGCCAGCGGTCTGTTTGTGGTTCCGCTTTACGCGTACATACAACAGCGCAGCGGACGGCGCGAAAAGGGCCGCGTCGTCGCGACCAACAACTTCTACCAGACCTTGGGCATGCTGCTGGCTTCGGCCGCGGTGGCGGTATTCCATGGCCGCCTGCATGTTACAGCCGACCACATCCTGCTGGCATTCGGCATTCTGACGCTGCTGGTGACCGTGTACATCCTCACCAAGGTTCCGGACTTCTTCGTTCGCTTTGTCCTCTGGCTGGCCACCCACACGGTTTTCCGTATTCATATCGTGGGTCAGGAAAACGTCCCGTTCCGGGGCCCGGCGCTGCTGGTGGCCAATCACATGTCGCACGCGGACGGTTTCCTGATCGGCGCCTGCGTGCAGCGCTTCATTCGTTTCATGATCTGGAAACCGTACTACGAAATGCGGGGGCTTTGTTGGTTCTTCCGTATGGCCAAGGCCATTCCCGTGGGAAACGGCCCCCGCGGCATGGTTGAATCGATTCGCGCCGCGCGTCAGGAATTGACCGAAGGCCATATGGTCTGCATCTTCGCCGAAGGCGCCATCAGCCGCACCGGCAATATGCTGCCGTTCAAGCGCGGCATGGAAGAGATCGTCAAGGGCTTGGATGTGCCCATCATTCCGGTCCATCTCGACCGTCTTTGGGGCAGCATCTTCAGTTTCGAGCGGGGCAGGTTTTTCTGGAAATGGCCGAAGCGCGTCCCGTACCCGGTGACCATCTCGTTCGGCGCGCCTATGCCGGCCGGTTCGGCGGCGCACGAGGTCCGCCAGGCCATCCAGGAACTTTCGAGCGATGCGGCGGCTCACCGCAAGCGCGGCGGGGACCTTCTGGGCCGGCGCGTGATCCGCACTGCCCGCCGCAACTGGAGCCGTTTCGCGATGGCCGATTCGACCGGCCGCGAGCTCACCCATGGCCGCATGCTGGCGGCCAGCCTGATGGTGGCCGGCTGGGCGCGGCGCGAGTGCGCGGGTGAAGAGATGATCGCCGTGCTGTTGCCGCCGACGGTGGCGGGCGCGCTGGTCAACATCGGCCTAACCCTCGCCGGCCGCGCCCCGGTGAACCTGAACTTCACCGCAGGCCGCGAGGCCATGGCCTCGGCCGTGGAACAGTGTCGCATACGCACCGTCGTCACGTCGCGGGCTTTTCTGGCCAAGGCGAAGATGGAGCCTCTGGAGGGCACGGTGTTCGTCGAGGAAATCTTCGCCCGCGCCGGCAAGTGGCGGCAATTCCGCGCGCTGGCGGCCGCCCGCTTCGCGCCCTCCGGTCTCCTTTGCCGTGGCCGGCGCACGCCGGATTCTCTGGCCGCCGTCATCTTCTCCAGCGGCAGCACCGGCGTTCCCAAGGGCGTGATGCTTTCGCACTACAACGTGCTCTCCAATATCGAAGCCATAGCCCAGCTTTTCCGGATCGGCTCCGACGACCGCATCGTCTCCGGGCTGCCTCTCTTTCACGCGTTCGGGTTCACCGTGGCCATCTGGTTCCCGCTGATCGCGGGCTGCGGCGTGGTCTACCACACCAATCCCGCCGATGCCAAAGCCATTGGCGAACTGGCTGCGAAATACAAGGGGACGCTGCTGCTCTCTACCCCGACCTTCTGCTCCATGTATACCCACAAGTGCTCCCGGGAAGAGTTTGCGAGCCTTCGCTTTGTCCTGGTGGGCGCCGAAAAACTGCGTGAGCCGGTGGCTGCCGCGTTTCGCGAAAAGTTCGGCCTCGAGTTGCTGGAAGGCTATGGCTTGACCGAGATGTCGCCTGTCGTGGCGGTCAACGCTCCCAACTTCGACGCCGGCAAGGACTCACAAGCCGGCAACAAGCCGGGCACCGTTGGCCATCCGCTACCGGGCGTCGCGGCGAAGATTGTGGACCCGGTGACCTTTGAGCCGCTCGCACCCAACAACGCCGGCCTGCTGATGGTGAAAGGTTCCAACCGGATGATCGGCTACCTGGGCCAGCCGCGTGAGACCGCCGAGGCCTGCCGCAATGGCTGGTACATTACCGGCGACATCGCCGTGATCGACGACGAGGGTTTCGTCCGCATCGTCGACCGGCTCACGCGCTTCAGCAAGATCGCTGGCGAAATGGTGCCGCATGTCAAAATCGAAGAGGCCATCGCCGCTGCGATCGGCGGATCGCCCTGCGCCGTCGCCGCCGTGGCCGACGAATTGCGCGGCGAACGCCTGGTGGGGCTATACGTCCGTCCCGAGGTCACCCCCGCACAACTGTGGCAGCGGCTCTCGGAGACCGGTCTGCCGCGCCTCTGGCTGCCCAAACGCGAAAACCTTTACCCGGTGGAGGCGCTTCCTTTTCTCGGCAGCGGCAAGCTGAACTTGCGCGAGGTAAAGACCCGGGCGGAGCAACTGGCCGGAGTGACTCGGTAACCCTTGGAGGTCGTCATGGAGAGCTTTCTCATCGTATGCCTGCTCGTAGTTCTGGTGATCCGCTGGGTCTACCTGCGCAATCGCCTGTACGAGATCGAGTCGCGGATCGGCACTCTCGAACGCCTGTCCGTGCCCCCCGCGGCGCAGCCTTCTCTGCCGCCGCAGCCTGCTCTGCCACCGCAATTTACCCCGCCGCCGCAACCTGCCCCGCCGCCGCGGCCCCAGCCGCTACCGCCCGCAACTCAGCCAGAACATACCGTCCTGAGGCCTGCCCCGGCTCCCGCTCCGGTGCTGACGGTCCCCGCGCCACAGCGTTCCAGCGAGGAGTGGGAAACCCTGGTCGGCGGCAACTGGCTCAACAAGCTGGGAGTGTTCGTGCTCGTCGTCGGAATCGCATTGGCCCTGGGATACTCGGTCGCCCACATGGGTCCTGCGGGCCGGGTGAGCATCGGCCTGGCGCTCAGCCTGGCAATGCTGGGATCGGGAGCCGCGGTGGAACGACGCGAGCGCTACCGCACCTTTGCGCGCGGCCTGCTGGGTGGCGGCTGGGCGGGGATCTATTTCACGGTGTACGCCATGCAGGCGCTGGATGCAGCCAGGGTGATCTACAACCCCTGGACAGGCGCCATCCTGCTGCTGGCAGTGGCGGTTGGAATGATCGTGCATTCGTTGCACTACCGCTCGCAGACCGTCACGGGTCTGGCGTATTTCATCGCATTCGTCACCCTGGCCATCACCGAGGTCACGCCGCTGTCGGTGATCGCGCTGGTGCCTCTGGCGGTGTCCCTGCTCTACGTCGCCCACCGCTTCTCATGGCGGAAAATGGCCATGTTCGGGCTGGTGGCGACCTACCTCACGTGCGCCTCGCGCGGAGACACGGGCGCGCCTTTGTGGCAAACTCAGGCCATCTTCTGCGTCTACTGGCTGGCATTCGAGAGCTTCGATATTCTGCGCGCGGATCCCTGGCTGCTCCCCCTCAATGCACTCGGCTTCCTGTCGTTGTCGCTGCTGAAATGGTCGGTGGCCGCGCCGCGCGACGTGTGGCAATTCCTGGCCGCGGCGGCGGCCGCGTACCTGGCCAGCACCGTTTTGCGCGCGCGCCTGCACCCCGAGGCGAAACCGCTGTCCGGCGGCTGGCAGGGTCCGGTGACGCTGACCGCGGCTCTGGTTGCCGGAGCCCTTTTCCAGAAGCTGGAACATCAGTGGCTCCTGGTCGGCCTGTTGACGGAAGCTGAATTGTTCTTCCTCGCGGGCCTGAAGTTTCGCAGGGAATACCTGCGGCAGTTGGCCGCGGCGCTATTCGCCATCGAGGTGCTGCACCTGTGGCTTCTGGAACTGTTCGAGGTGCCCAGGCAACAATGGATTCCAGCCGCCGCGGCGAACGCGGTGGTGTTCTATCTGAACCGGGCGCTGCGCACCGCCGATGTGGGCTACGGCTACGCCGCGGCCGCCATGTTAGCGTTGGTCGCGGGCTACGAAACGCCCGAGCGGTATCGCGGCGCCGCGTGGTTCACGCTGGCGGCCGCGCCGTTCTTCGTGGGATGGTGGCGCCGCCTGCTGGATTTCCGCATCCAGGCCTACTTGCTCGCCGGCCTGGGCGTGTTCGGAACCGCACTTTACCAACTGGACCTCGCCGCGGGGTCCGCGCCGCCGTTTGCCCATCCGTGGGTCTCGCTGGTGGTGGCGGCTACGCTCAGCTACGCCGCCGTGCTGTGCGCCCTGTGGTCCGCGGAAGATCGATTTCTCGAGGCCGAGCGCCAAGCCCTGCGGTTGGCTGCTTCACTGGCCGCCACGCTGGCGATGGCCGCCATCGTATGGTGCGTGTTGCCCGGCGACTACCTGGGACTCGGGTGGATGGTTTCGGCCATGGTGCTCCTCGAACTGGGCCTGCGCGGCCTTCCGGCTGAGTTTCGCCGCCTGGCATACGCCGTGGCGGCAGGCGGCGCGGTGACGGTGCTCTATTCCAACATCCTGCCGATCCACAATGACGGCCCGCTTGCACCGCGGCTCATTCCCGCCGGCGCCGCGCTGGCGGCCTACGCGATGGCCGCGCGAGCCCGGAAGGAAGAGAGCGGCGGAGTGCGCGACGTGGCTTCCGCCGCCGGGACCGTTTTTCTATGCGCCGCGCTGTGGGCGCTGTTACGGCCGGCGGTGGTGGCGCCGGCATGGGCGCTGCTGGCTCTGGCGCTGCTGTACGCCGGCTTGCGCTGGAATCTCTCCTGGTTCCGCTGGCAGAGCTATGCGCTGGCGGTGCTGGCCTTCGCGCGATGCTGGGCCATCAACTTCGCAGGCGCCGCCGACCCGGTGCTGGCGGGCGCCGGCGTCATCGCGTGCTTCTATGGGGCACAGTTCCTGAACGCGCGCGGCGGCCGGCCGCGCCTCTACTACTCCCTGCTCGCCACCACGCTGCTGGCCGCGCTTCTCTACTACCAGGTTTCGGGCAGTCTGCGGACCGTAGCGTGGGGCGTGGAGGGCGTCGCGCTGCTCGTGTCCGGCTTCCCGCTGCGCGACCGCGTTCTGCGCCTTTCGGGCCTCGCGCTGCTGCTGGCGTGCATCCTGAAGCTGTTCGTGTGGGACCTGCGACACCTGGAGACGCTGCCGCGAATCCTCTCGTTCCTCGTGCTGGGCCTGCTCCTGGTCGCGGTTTCGTGGATCTACACGCGGTTTCGGGACCGCGTGCAAAGGTACCTGTGAGCCTACCCCAGCCCCGGCACGCCCCCGAGGGTCTTCGCGAACCTCACGGCGCGCACGATAGCCCTGGCCAGCCCTTCCGCCGCCGCCACACCCAGCATATTGATATCTGCCTCGCGGTCTCCAATCGAGAGCGCAAAGGCGGTATCGCCATCGGACAGCGTATTCACCGGGTAGATGGTGCGGGCCATCCCCAGGCTGGCGAATTGCGCCAGCTTGTTGGCCTGAACCTTGGTCAGCCTGGCGTTGGTGGCGACCACCGCCAGCGTGGTATGACTGCGCTGGAGGCTGCCAAGCTCTCCCCGTAACATCTGCTCCACCGTGCCGGCGAACTCCCGGCTGTCGGGGGCCTTGCGCGCGCCGGCGACGATCTTCCCGGAGTCGGGGTCGCGCACGTCGCCGAATGCGTTCACGGCCACCAGGCTCGAGACCAGCACGCCGCCGGGGAGCGTGAGGGTGAACGATCCGATCCCCGACTTCATCGCCTGCTTCATGCCGAAGAGCTTGCCCACGGTCGCCCCGGTGCCCGCGCCTACGCATCCTTCTTTGACCGCGTCGGTAGTGGCCGCGGCGGCGGCGGCTTCGCCCATCGCCAGGCCGGGGTGAACATTCGGCTTGCCGATTTCGAGGTCGAACAGAACGGCGGCGGGCACGATGGGAATATGCTGGCCGCCAAAAAGGTAGCCGGCCCCCTGCCGCGCCAGGTAGCGGCGCACGCCCGCGGCCGCTTCCAGGCCGAACGCGCTGCCGCCCGCCAGCAGGATAGCGTGCACCTGGTCCACCACGTGGCCGGGGCTGAGCGTGTCGATCTCCTGCGTGCCGCTGGCCGAGCCGCGTATGTCTACGCCGCCCACGGCGCCCCGCTCGCACAGGATGGCCGTGCAGCCAGTGATCGCATCGTAATCGGAAACGTGCCCGACGCGAATGCCCGGTATGTCGGTAAGTCCCTTCATCGCTGGGTTTACTCCTTGTATGGTAGCATCGGAGTTCGGGGACCTACCTACTTGCTGGATTTGCTGAAAGAGCCTGTTCTTGCTGCTCAGGAATTCTTCTTGCTCGCCGGCAGGGCCCTCAAGAACGTCTTTCGCAGCCCCCATTACAGCGACGACATCGCTCTCCAGATGGATGTCATCGGAGTCGGGAGTCTTCCCATCGCCGTCTTGACCGGGTTCTTCAGCGGGGCGGTGATGGCGCTGCAATTGTCGCGCGCGCTGTCGGATTACGGGCAGGTCGGCAGGACCGGCACCCTGGTTTCGATCACGCTGGTGCGCGAACTGGGACCGGTGCTGACGGCCCTGATGGTGGCGGGCCGCAACTCTTCCGGCATGGCCAGCGAACTGGGCTCGATGAAGGTGACCGAGCAGATCGACGCCATGCGCGCGCTGGGCACCGATCCCATCCAGAAGCTGGTAACGCCGCGGCTCATTGCCACCTGCACCATGCTGCCGCTGCTGACCATCATCGCGGACTTCGTGGGTATCTTCGGGGGCTGGGTGATTGCCTTCCTCTTCCTGCACATCGACTCGCGGCAGTATTGGAGCACGGCCTGGCGCGCGCTGGAGTGGAACGACGTGGCCCAGGGGCTGCTGAAGCCTTTCGTGTTCGCATTCGCGATCGCGCTCATCGGCTGCTTCTACGGCCTCCGCGCTACCGGCGGCACGCAGGGCGTGGGCCGCGCCACCACCCAGGCGATGGTGACCGCCTCGATCCTGATCTTTATATTGACGTTGATCATCGCCAAGATCTTCGTCAGCCAGGCGGGGAGTTGATGCCCGCCGACAACCATCAGGCCGTCCTCCGCTTCGACCGCGTCACCGTCGCGTTCGGGGACGTAGAGGCGCTCTCCGATGTCTCTTTCGAGGCGTTCGAAGGGGAATCGCGCGTGATCCTGGGCGCGGCCGGCAGTGGAAAGACGGTGCTGCTCAAGACCGCCTTGGGACTGGTGAAGCCCGACTCCGGTGAAGTCTACGCATTCGGAGAGAACCTGACGATGCTCAGCGAGCGGCAATTGTTCGATATTCGAAGCAAAATCGGCATGCTGTTCCAGGAAGGCGCGCTGTTCGATTCCCTGACCATCCAGGAAAACGTGGCGTATCCGCTGCTGAACCAGAAGTCCATCCAATGCGCTCCCGAGCGGGTCCTTCCGCGCGTCGAGGAGGCGCTCGAGTTCGTCGAGTTGGGCGGCACGCTCGAGAAATTCCCGAGCGAGCTTTCGGGCGGCATGCGAAGGCGCGCCGCCATCGCGCGCGCCGTGGTGACGGAACCCCCGCTGGTGCTCTACGACTCGCCGACGGCCGGGCTCGACCCCATCACGGCCCACACCATCATCGCGCTGCTCATCAAGGAGCGGGACATGAAACAGACGACTACCCTGCTGGTCACGCAGCGCTATCAGGACGGGAATCTGATCGCGAATTTCCGCTACAATTCGAAACAAGGGTGTCTCGAGCCGGCTCGTAACGGGGCGGGGCGTGCCATGCGGACCACCTTCATGGTGCTTCGGGACGGCCGGTTGATCTTTGAAGGCGGCCAGGATGAGCTGGAAGAGTCGAAAGATGCCTACATTTCGAAGTTCGTGAAGCAGCGGGTATAGACCATGCCGGATCGTAGCACCAAAGTACGGTGGTCGCAGTTGAAGGTCGGAGTGGTCGGGCTGACCGCGGCCGTGATCCTGTCGTTACTGATTTTTCTGCTTACGAGCTCCAAGAACCCGTTCCAGCGCACCGCCACGCTGCACGTTTTCCTGGACGACGCTTCCGGCATAACCGACAGCACGCCGGTGCGCCTGAACGGCATCACCATCGGCTCGGTGGACAAGGTGGGCCTGAGCAAGTCGGGAGACCCCAAGCGCACCGTCGAATTCGAATTGCAGGTGCAGGAGAGTTACCTGCCGGAAATCCCGGTGGACTCGGTCGCGGGAATCACCGCCTCCAACCTGCTGGGCGACAAGTTCATCAACATAACCAAGGGCCGCGACAAGCGGCACATCCAGGACGGCGGCGAAATCAAGAGCTTCCAGGCGCAGGACATTCCGGAATTGATGGCGCAAAGCGCCAGCCTGCTGGCAATGCTGCAGACCATCGTGAACCGGCTGGACGCGCTGCTCGCCGGCGTGGAACAGGGCAAGGGCAACATCGGGAAGCTGCTCAAGGACGAAGAGTTGTACAACCGCCTGAACGGCATCGGCTCGGAGATGCAAAAACTGCTGGCCGACGTGCGCACCGGCCACGGCACCATCAGCAAGCTGATCTACGACGACGCCCTCTACGAGGAGTTGCGCTCGCCCATCAAACGCGCGGACGCCATTCTGGCCGATTTGCAGGCCGGACAGGGAACCGCCGGCAAGCTTCTCAAGGACCCCGCGCTGTTCAACGAGGCGAAGCAATCGCTGGACGAGATCCGGCAGTTGCTGGCGGACGTCAATGCCGGCAAAGGCACGGTGGGCAAGCTCCTGAAGGACGACCAACTGCACCAGCATCTCGACGAGTTGGTAGCCAAGTTCAACGCCACCATCGACAAGATCAATGCCGGCCAGGGCACGCTCGGGCAGTTCATGGTGAACCCGCAGCTTTACGAATCGCTCAACGGCGCGACGCGCGAGTTCCAGTCGCTCGCCAAGGACATCCGGGCGAACCCCAAGAAATTCCTGACCATTCGACTGACCCTATTTTGAACTCCCGAAAACAACTGGTGGTCAACGCGGACGATTTCGGCTTCACGCCGGACGTGAACCAAGGCATCGTGGAAGCGCACCGCCGCGGCATTCTCACCGCCACCACCCTGATGGCCAACGGCGCGGCGTTCGAGGACGCCCTGCGCCTGGCGGGTGAAACCCCTTCGCTCGACGTCGGCTGCCACCTGGTCCTGATTAGCGGACAGTCGCTCGTCACCGGCACGCCGCTGCCGCTCACCGTGCCGCAATTGATCGCGGCCATGGCGCGGCGCCAGATCCGCGTGTACGACGAGTTGCGGGCACAGGTGCGGCGCATCGTGGACGCGGGCATACGCCCGACGCACCTGGACACTCACAAGCACACGCACCTGGCGCCGCCGGTGCTGGATGCGGTCGCGCGCTTGGGTGAGGAGTTCGACATCCCCTGGGTGCGCCGCCCTTTCGATTTCCCGCTGAACGCGCGCCGCGGCGCGGTCCCCGGCGCGACGCGGCTCGTCAGCGCCGCGCTGGGCCTGCTACGCCGCAGGTTCCACCGTGTCCTCGAGCAGCACGGCTGCCGGACCACGGACCACTTCGCGGGCTTCCAGATCACCGGCCGTTTCCGCACCGCCGACCTGGTGGATCTGCTGGACGCCCTTCCAACCGGCAGCACGGAATTGATGTGCCACCCAGGCCGGTGCGGCGAGGCGTTGCGCCACGCGCGCACGCGCCTGAAAGAGAGCCGCGAGCACGAACTGGAGGCGCTGGTAGCCCCCGAAGTTCGCCAGGCACTCAATCATAACGGCATCGAGCTGGTGAATTACGCCGGACTGGATTGACTTCTATCGACTGCGCGCCCTGTTGGCAGCTATGACGAAGCGCAAGCCAAGCACGAGCAGAAGAACGACACCTGCAAGGATAGGCCAGAGGAGCGGAATCGATGAAACACCGTGCAGGATCAAACGGTATGAGACCCCTATAGCGATAGCCACCGCCATCGCCATCAGGAGAAAGCCGATAGGAATATAGAGGAGGATTCTGCTCTTTGCGGTCATCTGCCGGCCCCGCCCCGGAGCGATAGCGGAACCGGCGATAGACGGCCAGCGCAGCGACGGTCTTGGATACCATTCAACGACATAGCGCGATACAGGTATAATACCATCGCCTCTTCCAGGAAGGGCTGAGAGAGGCAAACCGGCACAAACCGGCCGCCGCTTCACGAAGCTTGACGGCGCGCAAGGTCACGAGTTCAACCCCGGTTCCGCCGCTATCTCCGCTGTCTCCGCGCTCTCAAATCCCTGGGCCAACAGTATACAGCCTCAATCCCCGTACGCCCCCCTTATCCGTTCTTTTGTCTTACTCAGCGTCTCAGCGTCTCTGCGGTAAACTCGGCTTTGCCCTGCGAATCGCCCTCTCAAACCCCGGCAGCGCGCGTTCCATGTCGCCGCGCGGGATGGTAAGCGACAGCCGCATGTAACCGCCGCGTCCGAAACCCGAGCCCGGCACCGCCAGAATTCCCTCGGCTTGCAGCAGGCGGATGAACGCCAGGTCGTCGGGAATCGGCGTCTTGGGGAACACGTAGAACGATCCCTGCGGGCGCGGCGCGTCGTAGCCCATCGAGTTCAGAGCGTCGCACAGCAGATCGCGCTTGGCCTGGTATTGGCCTGCGTCCACAGCCGCGTCGGGGACTTCGGCCACCACCCATTGCCAGATCGCCGGCGCGTTGATGTAGCCCAGTATCCGGTTGGAGAACGTGCAGGCGTTGACGAGCGCCGCGGCTTCCCCCAGGTGCGGCGGAATGGCCAGGTAGCCGATGCGCTCGCCCGCCACCGCCATCGCCTTGGACCATGACCACGCCAGCACCGCGCGGCCGATGATGCTCAGCGTCTCGGGCGGCTCGGCTCCATCGAAAATCAGTGGCCGATACGGCTCGTCGCTGATCACCAGCACCGGCTCGCGGATGATGCCGTTCAGCTCGCGCAGCACCTGCGCGCCGTACACCGCGCCGGTCGGGTTATTCGGGGAATTCAGGATGAGCGCCTTGGTGCGCGGCGTCAGCGCGGCCACGATGCGCGGGATGTCGGGCTGGAAGCTCTCATCGGTTTCCACCGCCACCACCCGGCCGCCGTGATTCTCGATATAGAATCGGTACTCCGGAAAGTAGGGGCTCAGGACAATGACTTCGTCGCCGGGATCGAGGATCGACTTGAGCACCGTGTTGATGGCGCCGGCGGCGCCCACCGTCATGATCATGTCCTCGCCGGTAAAGGGCACTCCGGTGCGCTCCGCCAGCCGTTTGGCGACGGCCGCACGGACCTCCGGAAAGCCGGCGTTGGGCATGTAGCCGTGGCTGCGTGGGCGGTTTTCCGCCACCACGCGGCGCAGGGCCGCGATCACCGCCTCGGGCGGCTCTACGTCGGGATTGCCCAGCGTGAAGTCGAAGACGTTTTCCGCGCCGCGCTCTTTGCGAAGCTGGATGCCGATCTCGAACATGCGGCGGATCCACGAAGCATGCTCCATCTGCTCCGCGATCACCCGCGAGACGCTCACAGTTCGACGTCCGACAGCATGTTGACGCCGGCCGCGCGCAGATGCTCGACGGCCACATCCGGACGGTCGAACCGGAAGACCATGATCGCCCGGTCTTCCCGCCCGAACGTGAAGGCGTACATATATTCGATATTCACGCCGCTCGGCTCGAGCGTTTCCAGCAAGCCGGCCAGGCTGCCGGGACGGTCGTCCACTTCCACCGCCACCACCTCGGTCTCGTTGACCACATACCCGGCCTCACGCAGCAGTTCGCGGCCTCTTTCCCAATCGGCAACAATCAGCCGCAGAATTCCAAACTGCTGCGTATCCGCTATCGTCAGGGTGCGGATGTTGACCCCCGCGCGGGCCAGCAGGCGGCAGGGTTCCACCGCCTTGCCGGGGCTGTTTTCGAGGAAAAGCGAAAGCTGATGGATCTTCATGGTTCCCTCCGGTCGATCACTCGTTTGGCCTTGCCTTCGCTGCGCTGGATGGTGTGGGGCTCCACCAGGCGCACGGCGACGCGCAGCCCCAGGATGTGGTCCAGCGCATCCACCAGCCGCTCGTGCAAGCCCTCCATCGCGCCCACTTTGTCGCTGAAGAATTCCGGCGTGATCTCCACCTGCACCTCCATCGCGTCCAGCCCCTTCTGCCGCGTGAGGATGATCTGGTAGTGCGGCAGCGTGCCTTCCACCGCCAGCAGCGCGGCTTCAATCTGCGACGGGAACACGTTCACCCCCCGGATGATGAACATATCGTCGCTACGCCGCGAAATGCGCTCCATGCGCCGCAGCGTGCGCCCGCAGCCGCAGGGCGAGGCCATCAGGTGCGTGATGTCGCGCGTGCGGTAGCGGATCATCGGCATGGCCTGCTTGCTGAGCGTGGTCAGCACCAACTCGCCCTCCGCGCCGTCCGGCAGCGGCTCGCCGCTTTCCGGATCCACGATCTCGGGGTAGAAGTGGTCCTCGAAAATGTGCAGGCCTTCCTGGCAGGAACACTCGATGGCCACTCCCGGCCCCACGATTTCCGACAGCCCGTAGATATCGTAAGCCTGTATGCCGGCTTCGGCCTGGATGCGCCGGCGCATGGAATCCGTCCATGGCTCGGCGCCGAAAATGCCCGCGCGCAGCGGCAGATCGTGGATGTCCACGCCCAACTCCCCGGCGCGTTCCACCAGGTGAAGGAAGTAACTGGGCGTGCAGCAGATGGCCGTCACTTTGAAATCGCGCATCACCATGATCTGGCGGTCGGTATTGCCGCCCGAAATCGGAATCACGGTGGCGCCCAGCGCTTCCGCCCCGTAATGCGCTCCCAGCCCGCCCGTGAACAGCCCGTACCCATAGGCGTTCTGCACCACGTCGCCGTGCGTCAACCCGCACGCCGCGAAGGCGCGGACCATCGAGTTGGTCCAAACGTCCAGGTCCTCGCGCGTGTACGCCACCACGATCGGTTTTCCCGTCGTGCCGCTCGAAGCGTGCAGCCGCACCACCTCGCTCATGGGGCTGGCGAACAGGCCGAAGGGATACGTGTCCCGCAGGTCGGCCTTGGTGGTGAACGGAAACCGTGCCAGGTCGCTCGGGTCGCACAGGGACTCCGGACCGAGACCGCGCTCGTCCATGCGCGTCCTGTAGAGTTGCACATTCTGATAAGCGCGCGACGCCACCGCGCGCAATCGCGCGAGCTGCAACTGGCGCATTTGCGGGAGCGGCAGGTAGTCGGGCGCGCTGGCTTCAAGAAAACTCATAATCTCCCGTTCCGGCCGGCGGCTCGGCCAAGTGACACCAGATTGTACCGCTCCGCCCCAAAGCCGGCAACACTCGCTATAATCTTGTGTCGGACAAACTGCTCCGGAAAGGCTGCCAGGTTCGGATGATGCCTACAACTATCTCTCGGCCAGCCACGTCGCACTATCGCTGGACCATCTGCGCCCTTCTCTTTTTCGCCACCACCCTCAGCTACGTGGATCGCCAGGTGCTCAGCCTGCTGGCGAAGACGCTCGAGAAAGCCATCGGGTGGAACGATATCGAATACAGCAATATCAACTCCGCGTTCGTCGCGGCGTACGCCGTGGGCCTGCTGGGGGCCGGGTGGCTGCTGGACAAGTTCGGCACGCGCATAGGCTTTTCGGTGGCCATTACGCTATGGAGCCTTGCGGCCATGGCGCACGCGGCCGCCACTGCGGCTTTTACCTTCGGAATTGCGCGGGCGTTCCTTGGGTTGGGAGAGTCGACCAACTTCCCGGCTTGCATCAAGACGGTGGCGGAGTGGTTTCCCAAGAAGCAGCGGGCGACGGCTACGGGGATCTTCAATTCGGGGGCGAATATAGGGGCGATCATCGCGATTCTGATGGTGCCATTCCTCTACCATCATTTCGGATGGCAAGCGGCTTTCATCAGCACCGGGGCGATGGGCTTTATCTGGCTGGCGTTTTGGGTGGTGATGTACAGGAGGCCCGAGGTACATCCCCGTGTTTCGCAGACCGAACTGGCTCTGATTCAAAGCGACCCCCCCGACCGGGTGGAGAACGTGCCGTGGGGGCGTCTCCTGCCGCACAGGGCGACATGGTCTTTCTCGATCGGAAAGTTCATGACCGATGGGGTCTGGTGGTTCTATTTGTTCTGGCTTCCCAAGTACCTTCAGGAAACTTTCGGGCTGAGCTTGGATGCCATCGTGCTCCCGACGCTGGTGGCCTACAACGTGTCGACCGTGGGCAGCATTGCGGGCGGCGAGCTCTCCTCGAGCTTGATCAAGAGAGGCTGGAGCATCAATGCCTCGCGAAAAACGGCCATGCTGATTTGTGCGCTGTTGGTGGCTCCGGTGCTCTACGCGCCGTTTTCGAAGAGCATGTGGCTGGTGGTGGGACTGGTCAGCCTGGCCATGGCGGCGCACCAGGGCTGGTCTGCCAACTTGTTCACCCTTGCGTCGGACATGTTTCCGAGGTCGGCTGTGGGCAGTGTCGTGGGGATTGGCGCCACGATGGGGGCGGTCGGCGGCGTGCTGTTGCAGAAGGCCACCGGTTACATCGTGACCTGGACCCACAGCTACTTCGCGCTGTTTATGATTTGTGGCTCCGCGTATTTGATTGCGCTGGCGATTATCCAATTACTGTCGCCCAAACTGGCCCCGCCGGATCTGGATTGAGTGGTGTGACGATCCAGCCGGCGAGCGACCGCTCGCTTTTCATCTCGTTTGGCGACGAAATCTCGATCGCGGCGCACCACCAGGTGTCGCGCCTCACCCACGCTCTGGAGGGCGAGCGCGGCGTCCTGAATCTGCATCCCGCGTTCGCATCCGTCCTGATCGATTTCGACCCCCGGCTCCGCAGCCACGCGGATCTCGAAGCTCTGGCGCGCGAGCGCATGGAGGCCGCCCGCGACGAAGCCCGCGTGGCCCGCGTGATGGAGATCCCCGTCTGCTACGGAGGTGAATTCGGCCCCGACCTGGAGGACGTGGCGCGCCACGCCGGCCTGTTCCCCGAGCGCGTGGTCGAGTTGCACGCCGCGGCGGACTACCTGGTCTATTTCGTGGGCTTCGCCACCTGCTTTCCATACCTGGGCGGTCTCCCGCCCGAGCTCGCCACGCCGCGGCTTTCCGCGCCGCGGAAACACGTGCCCGCCGGCAGCGTAGCCATCGGCGGCAGCCAGGCCGGCATCTACCCTCTGGCGTCGCCCGGCGGTTGGCGCATCGTCGGACGCACGCCGCTGCGCCTGTTCGATCCCCAAGCTTCGCCGCCACCGCTGCTGCGCATGGGCGACCGCGTGCGCTTCACTCCGTGTAGCGCCGGGCCCAGAGGACACCCCCTCGTCACCGGTGTTTTGGCAGGTGGGGCAGGCGGTTCCGCCTGCCCACCAACTTCCTCACACATCCGCGTCCTCTCCCCCGGCCTCCAAACCACCATCCAGGACCTCGGCCGCTTCGGCTACACCCATTTCGGCGTTTCCGCGTCCGGCGCCGCCGATCCCCTGGCCCTGCGGGCGGGCAACCTCCTGGTGGGCAATGCCGAAAACGCCGCCGCGCTAGAAATGACCCTCCTGGGCGGCGCTTTCGAGTTCCAAACCGACGCCGTCATCGCCCTCACCGGCTCCGATTTTGGCGCCGGCCTGCCTCTGTGGACCGCCATCGAGATTAAAGCCGGCGAGACCGTGCGTTGCGGCGCGACTCGTTCCGGGGCGCGGGCTTACCTGGCGGTGCGCGGCGGCATCGGCGTGCCCAAGGTGATGGGCAGCGCTTCCGTCCACGTCATGACTGGGGTGGGCGGCCGTCCGTTGCGCGCCGGCGACGTGCTTCCCATCGGCGGCGCGGCCATCCGTCGGCCGCGCGCCGTGCCGCGCCGCGCTCCCGAGTTCGCGCGCGCCGGCCCGTTGCGGGTCACCCCCGGACCGCAGGCGCACTGGTTTTCCGGCGAGATCTACGCTGCCGCGTATCGAGTGGCCGAAGAATCCGACCGCATGGGGCTCCGCCTGCGCGGCCCGGCTATTCCCAGCCCGGCGGGCCACATGCTCACCGAGGGCGTGCCGCTGGGCGCCCTCCAAATCCCGCCGGACGGCCAGCCGATAATTCTCTTCGTCGAGCACCAGACCACCGGAGGGTATCCCAAACCCGCCAACGTGATCTCGGCCGATTTCTGGCGTCTCGGTCAATTGCGGCCACGCGACGAAGTGAGCTTCGAGCGCGTCACCCTCGAGCAGGCGCTCGATCTGCTGCGCGAGCAGGAGCAATGGCTGTATGCTCTGTTGTAGGGGAGAGGCATGCCTCGCCCCTACGCCCGTATGACCATCGATCTCAATTGCGACATGGGCGAGTTGGAAGACGCCCGGCATGAAGCCGCGCTGATGGAGTACGTGACTTCCGCCAACATCGCCTGCGGCGGCCACGCCGGCGACGAGGCCTCCATGGAGCGCACCGCGCGCCTGGCCATCGCGCGGGGCGTGCGCATCGGAGCGCATCCCGGCTATCCCGATCGCGCCAATTTCGGGCGCATTGCGATCCCCATGCCCGCCGCCGAAATCGAGCGCACGGTGCGCCAGCAGATCGAGCGGCTCGACGCCGTGGTGCGCAGCCTCGGCGGCCGCGTCGTTCACGTCAAGCCCCACGGCGCGCTCTACAACGTGGCCGTGCGGAATACGGAAGTGGCGCGCGCCATCGCCGCCGGGGCGGCGGCCTGGGACCCGCGCGTCACGCTCTTCGGCCTGGCCGGCTCCCCCATGCTGGACGTTTGGCGCCAAATGGGGATGGAGGTGGCGGCGGAGGCTTTCGCCGACCGGCGGTACGAGCCCGATGGCACGCTGCGCCCGCGCCAGTTTGCCGACGCCCTCATCACCGACCCGCGCGAGGCCGCCCGACAAGCGCTGCGCTTCGCGCGCGAGGGCCAAGCCCAGACCATCTGCGTNNTAATGAGGCTGTTGCTGCTTTTCGCCGCTGCCGCTCCGCTGTTTGCGCAGAATTCCTGCCCCAGCGGGCTCAATCCATCGACGCCGCAGGTCAACATCCAGGCAGTTTCCTACACCAGCTACATCACCGTCTATGCCGATACCGGCTGCGCGTGGACCTACAGCACGGATTCTCCCTCGTGGATCACTTTCACGTCCGGGGCCCCGACTGGCACGATTAGCTGGAGTGCGTCAGCCAACGTGACCCCCTACTCGCGCCAAGCCAAGATCATTGTGACCGGCGCGACTGGCAACTCTCTGACTTTGATCGTCAATCAGGCTGGAGCCGTTTGCGGCATCACCCTGCCGCAGTCTTCCGCCAGTATTGGTGTGAGCGGCGGTAGCTTCTCTTTTCCGGTGCAGGCGAACTGCACCTGGAGCGCCTACGACTACAGCCAGGCGTGGATCACGGTGCCCTATAACACCGGCGGCCCAACCAATAGCACTGTCAATTACACCGTGGCGGCGAGCGGTTGCGCCACCCAGCGCAGCGGCGCAATCTCCGTTACGAGCTTCACGGCAAGCCAGCAGTTTCAAATCAATCAGGGCGGCGCACCGGGCAACTTCTCGATCTCCTCTACCAGTGCCACGGTTCCGCCGGCGGGCGTGACTCTCAATAGGATCGACGTCACCACCGGAGACGGTTGTCCCTGGAGCACTTCCGTGGACGTGACCTGGATCACGATCGTTTCGGCCCGTTCGGGCTCCGGCAGGGGCGCCATTGGTTATAGCGTGCCGGCCAACGCGGGCCCGCAGCGCACCGGCCACATCACGTTTCAGCCAGGCTCATGGGTGGTCACCGTCACCCAGCAGGCTTTGCCGGCCCCCGCAGTGCAGTTGAACGCGGTGGTGAACGCTGCCAGCAACGTGGCGGGCGCCGTGTCGCCCGGGGAAATCGTGACGCTCTACGGCGCCTACATCGGCCCCACAAGCCCCGCCGGCATCCAGGTCAACGCGGACGGCACGTACGCGAAAACGCTCGGCGGCACGCGCGTGCTGTTTGACGGCGTTCCCGCCGGCATCATTTACGCTTCCGCGGCCCAGGTAAACGCCGTTTCGCCGTACGGCCTCGCCGGCAAGTCCACCACCCAGGTGCAAGTGGAATATCAGGGCGTGCTTTCCAACGCCATATCCGTTCCTGTACAGGCCGCGCACCCCGGCCTCTTCACGGTGGACGCCTCGGGGCTCGGCGGCGGCGCCATCCTCAACCAGAATTATTCCCTCAACGGCGGTCTCAATCCCGCGCCGCGGGGCTCCGTGGTGATGATATACTGCACCGGCGGCGGCGTTACCATTCCCGCCAGCGTGGACGCGACCGTCACGCCTGTGCCTCCAATCCTGTATCTACTTAAGACCGGCCCCGTGTCCGTCACCATCGGCGGCATCGCGGCCACAGTCTCCTACAACGGTGCAGCGCCGTCCCAGATCGCCGGCCTGACTCAAATCAACGCCCAGGTTCCAGCCGAAGTGACTCCGGGGACGAAGCTGCCCGTGATTGTGACGATCGGGACTTGGCAGAGCCAATCTGGCGTGACCTTGGCCGTGCAGTAGCGCAATTTCTACCGCGGCGGCGCGTTCGCCGCCACAGGCCGGAGCAGCAGATCCTGGAAATCGAAGCTGAAATCGGTCAGCGGCGAAACCGGCGTCATCTTCACCTCGTCAATCGAGCCGTCCGGTTTCAGGGAGAACGTTACGTAGGCGTCTGCGTCCAGCGAGCGGTCGCGCCAGCGGGCCACAAATGTGTCGTACTGCCAATGTTCCAGGTCGCCGGTGAGCTGACGGGTGTGCGTGAAGGAAATTGTCAGCTTGCCGCCGTGCTCCTCAATCGACACGTCCCCGTACCACGCATCGCGATAGTGCCCGGCATAACTCGCCGGCGGCAGCGAGGGCCGCGAGCTCGCGTTCCGTTTGGCGGCCGCTTGTTTCACGGTTTCCTTCGCGCCGGTTTCTCCCTGCTTTTCCTGGGCCAGAAATGGGGCCACCCAATCGGTCTCGGGCGCGCCCAGGTAGCGATCCAGAATGGTGTAGGTCACGGCTTGGAAAGCTCCGCCGGCTTCCTGGTTGGTGAGCACCACGATTCCCAGCTTCAAGTCCGGCACCATGGTCACACGCGAGACGTATCCCGCAAGGCCGCCCGTGTGGGACACGATCTTCTTCCCCCGGTAGTCGTTCAACATCCAGCCCAGTCCGTAGGCGCTGAAATTGGGGCTCAGTGCGCCCAGGGCCGCCGGCGCACCGATCGGGATGACGGTCTGAGGCGACCACATCTCTTTGGACTGCGCCTCGCTGAACAGCCGCGAGCTTCCCATGTCGCCGCGATTGAGTTGCACCGTCACCCACTTCGCCAGGTCCGCGACACAAGAATTGATGGCGCCCGCCGGGGCGTTGTTGTCGACGTCCTCATGCGGTAGCGGCTCCAGTTTGCCGCCGGCCTTGGAGTGCGGTAGGGCCACGTCGCTCGCGGCCTCGAGTGCCGGCGTGCTGGTATTCGTCGAGGTCATGCCCAGCGGAGTGAAGATGCGCTCCTTCACGAAATCGTCCCAGCTCTTTCCGGTGACCGCCGGAATGATCTGGCCCGCCACCAGGTACAACAGGTTGTCATACGCGTACCGGCTGCGGAAACTGGTGGCCGGCTTGACGAACCGCAGCCGCCGGATGATCTCTTCTCGACTGAGGTCGCTGGGCGGGAAGAACATCAGGTCGCCCGCACCCAGCCCCAGCCCGCTGCGATGCACCAGCAGGTCCCTGACGGTGAGTTCGCGGGTGACGTACGGGTCGTACATCTGGAAACCGGGCATGTGCTGGATCACCGCGTCGTCCCACCGGAGCTTGCCCTCGTCCACCAGCATGGCCAGCGCCGCCGCCGTGAAGGCCTTGGTATTGGAGGCGATGCGGAAGAGCGAGTGCGGCGTCACCGGCGCCGGCTCGCCCAGTTTCCGCACTCCGTACCCTTTGGCGAGGACCACGTTGCCGTCCTTGACAATGGCCACGGCGATTCCCGGAACCTCGAACTCCTTGCGGGCGCGTTCCACCACTTGGTCGACGTAGTCCTGCGCCGGGCAAACCGCCGCGGCCACCAGCAGGCCCATCAGAACGCGCAGGCGGAACCGCCTGCGCCACCTACCTGTCACGCAACAACTTCTCATAGACCTCCCTCTTTGACATCCCGCGCCGCCGCGCCACTTGTTTGATGGCGTCCATGCGCGGCGTTCCCGCCCGCATCAGCGCGTCCACGGCTTCATCCACCGGCGTGTCGTCTGGCGCCGGCGCCGAAGCCCGCCCAACCAGCACCGTCATCTCGCCCTTCACCGCTTCGCGCTCCGCCAGTTGCTCCCGAATCTGGGCTGCCGTGCCGCGCAGAAACTCCTCGTGGATCTTGGTCAGCTCGCGCGCCACCACCACGGGCCGCGGCCCCAGGCTCTTCTCTATCGCCTCCAATGCTTCCAGAATGCGATGCGGCGCCTCGTAGAAAATGAGCGTGGCGTGCTCTTCCGCCAGCGCTTCGAGCGTCTTGGCCCGCTGTCCCGGCTTGGGCGGCAGGAACCCGCAGAAACGGAACGTCTCCGACGGCAGCCCCGAAGCCGCCAGCGCCGCCAGTGCCGCCGAAGCCCCCGGCACCGGCTGCACTGCAATGCCATTGTCGATGGCCGCCCTCACCAGCCGGTACCCCGGGTCGGATACCAGTGGCATCCCCGCGTCGGACACCAGCGCAATCGACGCCCCGGCGCGCAGCCGCTCCGCCAGCTCCCCGGCCCGCTCCACCTCGTTGTGCTCGTGATAGCTGATGGTGGGGGTCCGGATGTCATAATGATCCAGCAGCGTGCGTGTGTGCCGGGTATCCTCGCACGCGATCAGGTCCGCCTCCTTCAGCACCCGCACCGCGCGGTAGGTGATGTCTTCCAGGTTCCCGATGGGCGTCGCCACCAGATAGAGCACGCCGGCCATCCCTTGAGTATAAGGGCGGTCCCAGACCCCGGACCCTGTCCGATGATTTCACCAAGTCCGATAACTGGGATAATTGCATCAGATTGTGAGACCGGCTTCTGGCCTGCTGCTGATTTCGATATGCGCGTTCGCCCAAGAGGCGAATGTGAGCTTGAACCTCAGCGCCACCGGCGGCAAAATGCAGTTCCGGATCGGTGAACCCATACCGCTGGAACTGGATTTCGCGGCGCCGGGCGCTCCAGGGTTACGAATCTGGACTGGCGCATGCTCCGACACGCTCAGTGCTACAACGCTCGATCGCTTTGCGGTGGCTCCAGATAGCGGGTGGCAGGCGCCCTGGGCGGGTCGCTGCACCACAATGAAGCCAGACCGGCTTATGGCTTTGCCGCCCGTCCCCAGCGAACTGAATCCTCAGAGTGGCCACCTAAGAGAAGACTTGAACGATTACGTCATTTTCGTTGACCCCGGCCATTATCGTGTGCAGGTGGAGTCTGCCCGTTTAACAGGTGCGGGACCGGTGCAGTCCAACCCAATTGAGTTTGACATTCTGGATCGTGACACCGCTGCCGATCAAACGCGCTTCACAGCAGCCAAGGCCACGCTCGATGCGGCGATACCCAAGGGTGGTACTGCAGCGGATGTCCAAGATCAAATTGCGGCGGTGCGCAGTTTGCGCTGCTTGCAGACGGAATCTGCCGCGCGATATCTCGCTTCCATCTACGGCCGGGGCCTGGGCGCCGATGGCGATATCTATCTGGCTCTTCGGACTTCGCTGTGTCGGGAGCGGGCTCTGGGCGATCTCCAGACACACCTCGCCGATGCCGATCTGCCCGTCACAGTCGCATATATCGACGCGATCGTCGAATTGTCTTCGGATCTCGGGAAGTTTGGACCGGGTTTGCCGGTCAGTTCCGAACAGGATGCTTTTCGGGCCTACTATCAAAGCGCGCTTCAATCCGCCCCGCGCAAAGCCGGCGAAGCTCGCGCGGTCACCTATTTCACTGTTTTCACCGAAGCTCCCCTGCCGATTGGGTTTGGCGTGCAGGCGCGGCGCGGACTCGTTGCCTCGCTCCCCCAGGCGCCGGCAGAGGTCTGGAGCGGCGTTCTCAACGGCTTCTGGGACAAAGTTGCCGATCCCGGCACAGAGCTAGTTCCCGCGCTCAAAGAAGAGATTTCGAAAACTCGGACAGATCCCAATGCTCCCAACGGAATCGCGCGTGCCGCGGTGCAGCGCCTGGCGGAGGTAGATCCGGGCTCAGCGCGCGGTATCGTGCTGCAATCTTTGCTGGCCAATCTTACACAATTGGACTTTGGCCCAGGCCTTCTGGACCGAGCGGTTCCAGATCTTGACATTCCGTATTCCCAAGAGCTCGAAGACGCCCTGCTCGGACTCTACACGCACGGCTACGGCGTAGAGGCCCGTCTAGCCCGCTACGCCAGTCCACGCATTGCGAAACAGGTCTTGGAGGCTTATGACCGCAGCTATGAACAGATGGCGGGACTGCCTAACCCGGTCTGTACGTCGCCGGTCCTGGCGTATCTCTTCCGGGTTGACCCTGTAGCCGCGGCTCAACGAGTCGCTCGAATCCGCCAATTGCATCACTACCGGGAGTCCGGGGCTTTGTGGGATGTGTGTGGCGCTCTCCCATTTAAGGAATTCATGAGTCCAGGTTTAGAGCGGCAGTTGATTGAGGATTTGCGATCCTCGGATCGAGTGATTCAGATGGTCGCCGCTTCGACGCTGGGCGCCGCCGGCTCGGCCGCAGCCAAACAACCGCTATGGGATGCTTTAGAGTTACTGGCGAACCCATCGAGCGACAAAGCACCTGTGCGCGATGCTTTGGTTCGAGCCTTGCTAAGCGGGCCTGGCTGGCTTCTGATGCTGGCCGACTATGACCGATTGGAGCGCCTCTGTGGCAATAGTTCCTATTGCTCCCAAGTACACTGGAATCGGCAGTGGTTCCGAGAGCCGTATCGAATCCAGTCGCTGGAACCGACGGGCTTCTGGATACTGCAACACGCGGCGTATTCCTTGCCGGATTTGGAAAGGCAAGTGGCGCTGTTTCCGGAGGGCAGTTCGTTCCAGTGGGTGAGATCGAGCTCTCTTTCCATAAGCCTGGCCCCCCGCGAAGAGTGGCTCCGGGATCAAGTTAGGGCCCTGGTGGTGCGGCACGGCATGAAGTGGGCGCCCGACTAAGATTTGCCTCGGTAAAAACACCGATCCGTCGTGAGATTGAAGCCGCGACTCGGCTACGTGGGCACACCCCGAGAGTCTCCAGAAAACTGCATGATGAACGCGGGCTGGGAGCGCAAGAGCGGGCTTCAACCTTGCCGCCTCGCGGTTAGAATCCCAATTGTTTCAAAGCGTCGTACAGCCACAAGGCCGGAACGACCGCGCTATCGGTCAGATCTGAAAGGCGGCCCAGCAGCGTTTTCGTGAAGTCGGTCGCTTCCTCGGTGAAACACCACGCCATCGTTACCGTGTTGTCCAGTACAAATCGGCTCACGGACGGCCTTCATCGATCAGTTCTCTGATCGTCAGGCCTCCCAGCGTGAGTCCTTTGCTCAATTCGCGGATGCGTGCGCCCGCCGCCAGCGCCCGCTGCTTATCGAAAACCGGCCCCGTCTCGGGCGCGAAAGACCGCAGCGCCCGGAGGATGACATCCTCGGCGTCCACAAACGCGCCGCTCTGAAGCCGTTGGTGAATCAGCGATTCAATTTCGGGCCGGGTGATTTCGATGGTCATGAGGGGCCCCCCTTGTCCCTACCCTACCCCGGCCTCAGTTCCGCGTCAAGCACTTCGCGCCACACAACCCTGCGTCTGCCAGGCCTGCCCCAGCCCCCGACCCCCGGCCCCCGCGAACGAAGTGAGCCACCCCCCTTCCCATTTCGGATTTTA
>PLMF01000267.1:712-15327 GCA_003142355.1 Bryobacterales bacterium | reverse complement strand
CCGAAGGGGTTCACCCCATTATCCGTGTTCATCGGTGTTCATCCGTGGCCATTATCCTTGCTGCTAAGCTTTTAATTGGATGCGCCGGAAAATCCTGGTGTCGGCGGGCGAAGCCTCGGGGGACCTCTACGCCTCGCTGGTGGTGGACGAGTTGCGCCACAGGTGGCCGGAGGCGGAGTTTTTCGGTTGTACGGGGCCTTGCCTGCGGGCCTCCGGCGTGCGCACCGTGGTGGACGCGGCCAGCCTGGCGGTAGTCGGGTTGCTCGAAGTGGTGGCGCACATTCCGCGGATCTACGGCGAGTACCGCAAGCTGCTGGCGGCGGCCCGGGAAGAGAAACCCGACCTGGCGATTCTGACGGATTCGCCGGATTTCCACCTGCGGGTGGCGCGGCGCCTCCATCGGCAGGGGGTTCCGGTGGTCTACCTGGTGGCGCCACAGGCGTGGGCGTGGCGAAAAGGACGCCTCAAAGCGATGCGGCGAACCTTGCGGCGCGTGCTGTGCATCTTTCCCTTTGAAGAGGCTTTTTTTACGCGCGCGGGGGTGAAGGCCACCTACATTGGCCACCCTCTGGCCGGGTTGGTGGCGCCATCGCTCAGCCGCGAGGAGTTTTTTCGGAAACACGGGCTGGCCGCGGGCCGTCCATTAATAGCGGTACTCCCCGGGAGCCGCCGCGGCGAGGCCGCGCGCCATCTGCCCGCGGTTCTGGACGCCGTCGAGCGGCTCTGCCGGGAGCAGGCGTTGAATCTGATCCTGCCGGCCTCGGCTACCACCGGGGCCGCTTTTTTTCGGGAGCGCATGGGCTCCTCGCCGATGAAAGTGATTGAAGGGGAAAGCTGGGACGCCATGGCCCACGCCGACCTGGCGCTGGCCGCCAGCGGGACGGTGACGGTGGAGGCGGCGCTTTTGGGAACCCCCATGGTGACGTTTTACAGAGTGACGCCCCCAAGCTGGATGGCTGGGAAGCTACTGGTGCGGGTGCCATTTTATTCGATGGTGAACCTGATTGCCGGGCGCGCGGTGGTCCCCGAGCTGATGCAGGGCCGGATGACCGGGGAGACGATTNNCGCGAGGCGCGCCGGCTGCTGGCCGACCCGGACGCGCGCGCTCAGATGAAGGCCGGCCTCACAGAGGTCCGGGAAAAACTGTCGCAGGCGGGAGTGTCCGCGCCGCGGCGCGCGGCCGCCATTATTCAAGAAATCCTGGAAGGACAAGTCGCACATGTTTCGTAATTCCCGTATCTCGATTGCCGCGGCCATGGCGGCCGGCCTCCTGGCGATGGCCGCGCCGGCACAGGAGCGCCGCTCCCGCATCGACGTGGAGCAGTACACCATCGACGCGGAAATCTCGCCCGGCGCCGGGTCCCTCGCGGTGAAGGCCGTCGTGCGGTTCACGCCGCTGGACGACAACGTCACCTCGGCGGCGTTCGATCTGAACAACGCGCTCAACGTTTCGCGCGTGCTGGACGCCCAGGACAAGCAGATTCCCGCCTCCCGCAACCAGCAGGATTCCACCGTGCGGCTGAGCTTCGAGCAGCCGCTCCCCAAGGGCCAGCCGGTCACCATCACGTTTTTCTACGACGGCCGGCTGACGGGGCAGGAAGACGGGCCGGTCTCCGGCATCAAGTTCGCGGCCATCCATGCGGATTTCGCGTACCTGCTCTACCCCGCCCGGTGGTTCCCCGTGAGCGGCTATACCACCGACCGCTTTACGGCCGATGTGCGCGTTACCGTGCCGGCGGGTTACACCGTACTGGGCAGCGGGACCGACACGCGCCAGGCAGCCGGCGCGAAAAATGTCTTCGCATTCAAGTTCGAGCATCCGTCGTTTCCCGGCAGCATTGCGGTGGTGAAGGGAGATCCCGTGAAGGTGCCGTCGGAGGGCGTCACCACTTCGCTTTACTTCCGCGGGCCGGAAGCGGACATGGCGCAGGCGTACGGGGAGCAGACCGGCAAGGTGATGTCCTATTTCACGGGCATGTTCGGCCTGCCGCCTTATGCCAATCTGACGGTGGTGGAGACCGAAGAGGGCGCGCCCAACGGCTATGCGGCGCCGGGCTTGATTTTTCTGGCGCCGCGCGGCATCGGCCGCCAGCCCAGCGCCAAGCTCATCGCCAACCAGGTTTCGCGGCAGTGGTGGGAGGAACTCGTGGGGCCATCCACGCGCAATCACTTGTGGCTCACCAACGGGCTGGCGGCTTACTCGGAACTGCTGTGGACGGAGCACGCGAGCGGTCCGGGCGCCATGGAATCGCAGGCCCGCGACGTGATGGTGGAGGCGCTGACGGTCGACAACGTGCCCATCATCCAATCGGCGCGGCTGGAGGACTATTCGCCGGAACTGTGGGCGCTGACCGGCTCCAAGGGCGCGGGCGTCCTGAACATGCTGCGCTACGCGATAGGCGACGATAAGTTCTTTCAGACGCTCAAAACCTACGCCCAGCAGTATGTCTGGAAGTCGGTGAACACGGACGACTTCCGCAAGGTGGCGGAGAACGTCTCGGGTCAGGACCTGGGCTACTTCTTCATCCAGTGGATCGAATCCAGCGGCGCGCCGGAATTCAAGCTGGAATACACCATCTTCCGCACGCAGAAGGGCTTCCGCGTGATGGGTAAGATTTCGCAGGACCTGGACACGTTCCGCATGCCGGTGGACCTGAAGATCGAAACCGAAGGCAAGCCGGAGGAAAAGCGCGTGGAAGTGGTGGGGACATCTTCGGAGTTCTCGGTGGACACGTTCGGCAAGCCCAAGAACGTGGTCATCGACCCCGGCAACCGCGTGCTGCGCTACGGCAACGAAGTGAGGGTGGCGGTGGCCATCCGCCGCGGCGAACAGTTCGCCGAGCTGAGCGAATTCGGCGATGCCCTGAAGGAATACCAGAAGGCGCTCGAAACCACCCGCAACAGCTCGCTGGCAAACTACCGGATTGCCGAGATCTTCTTTCTCCAGCAAAACTGGCAGGCCGCGGCCAACTCTTTTCGCGAGGCGTTGAACGGGGATTTGGATCCCAAGTGGACGGAAGTATGGTCGCACATCAATCTGGGCAAGATTTTCGATGTCACGGGGCAGCGGGAGCGCGCCGTGAACGAGTACAATCTCGCCATTCGGACCAAGGACAATACGCAGGGGGCGCAGGAAGAGGCCGCCAAGTATCTGAAGACGCCATACGAGAGGCAGCGGCGCCCCGAGCAGTGAAATCTGCGTGTACCGGTTTCTTGGCCGCGGTACTGTAATTAGTTCTTGTGTTGAACAGTACTGGTACGTACCAATGGTCTGTTCCACGCCATGGTCTCCCATGTAAGCTATTTAAAAATAAAGAGTTGCACTCATTGTCACTCCGGGCAGCGTTTTTGCCGTAAGCACCTCCGACCGTTTGGCGGCCCCGTCCGGCCCAAAAACACCACACATCTATTGGAGAACAGCCGCGGTATGCGATTTTCGGGGTTCCTTTTTGAATATTTCGACCCAGGACTATTGACATCGAACCTGATACCGTGATCATATAGATGAACGTCGTGTTTGTATCTTCCGACGTGTTAAGGTTCGCCGTGGGCCGTTACGCAGAGTATTGGATCGCGAGTTTCGTTCGCCTGATTTCCATCCGGTTGATACTGTCGTGATCGCGGTATGCGGGTGTCGCAATTAACCTTTGGACGCCCACGGCAGACATGGCATTCGTTCCAGTACTACTTACGCTTGCTTGAATATGCCAGCGGTAGTATTATAGATCCGGGAAGCGCCTGGGAAGGCGCGAGTCGGAATGGCAGCACATCGGTAACAAGAACAAGGAGGACGCGTGAAACTGATTCGGAATTTCTTGCTGGTCGGCGTGTTATTCGCAACTGGCGCTTTTGCGAACAACCTGCTGACCAACGGCAGCTTTGAACTCGGAAGTTTTGTTGACAACGGCCATGGGGGGGATGCGCTCTCTGTGGGCTCGACCTTTGGGAGCCCGCTGACTACGACTGGTTGGACGGTCACCACGGCGGCGTTGTTTTGGCTCAACAACAGCGGCTACTATAGTGCCACCCCGGAAGCCGGTTCGTACTTCGTCGATCTGGCCTACGCGAATCCTTTTGCCGGCGTCTCGCAGGTTGTGAACCTGGCTGCCGGCAGCTACGCCCTGACTTTCTACCTCGGAAGCTATGTTGGTACGACCGCACCCAATGGCGCCGGCCCGGTGTACCTTACAGCTTCGGCCAGTGAGAACAGCCAGACGTTGGCCACCAACTCGTCGTTTAGCTCCCCGTCCGGCGGGTCGGGGAATGTCTGGGGGCAGCAGACGCTGAACTTCAGCGTCGCGACTGCGGGCAACGTTACCATCAACTTGGTCGGAACTTATGCCCAGAACCACACGTATCTCGGCCTTGACAACGTCGATTTGGAATATCTAGGCACCGGCGTGCCGGAGCCGGCAATGTTTTTACCGCTCGCGCTTGCCGGGGCTTTTTTCGTTCTCTCGCGCCGCAAACGCGCCAGGCAATAACATAACACCGATTTGCTCGGGCGTGGGCGGCCCCCCCGGCGGGGGGCCGCCCGGCGCCCTATTGCCAGATGCGCCCCAAACAACTGCTGACGGTGTTGGGGCGCCTGGAGGCGGTTGCCCCACCCTCAAAAATGCCCTCTTAAGTCCGTGAACTGCTTCACCACCAGCAGCTTGCCTTTCCCCGGCCGCAGGTCCTGCTTCTCCAGAATCCAGGTGTGCGCGTGCGGAACGAAAACCGCGTTGAGGCCAGCTTCCAGGGCGGGGTTGATGTCCGATTTCGGGCTGTTGCCGATCATCCAGGTTCGCTCCGGGTCCATGCCGCGTTCTTCCACCAGACGGCGATAAGCCGTGGCATCCTTCTCCTTGACAATGGCGGTGTGGCCGAAGAAAGAGCCCAGTCCGGAACGGCCGATCTTGAGTTTCTGCTCCTCCGGGTGCCCCTTGGTAAACAGCGTCAAATCGTGGCGCAGCGAAAGATATTCGAGGGTTTCCGGAACCCCTTCGATCACCTCCATGGGGCATTCCAGAATCCGCTCGGCGAACCCCATGGCGGTCCGCAAGTCCTCCTCGCGCACGTCGCGCTCGGCCAGGCTCTGGTAGCATTGCCGCAGATTGCGCGCGAAGTTGGCCGAGCCGTAGCCGTGGATCTTGTTGTTGGCTTCCTCGATGCGGTCCAGGACCTCGCGCACCTCGCGCGGCGTCATCGAGGAATGGTCCAGGAACCCGGCAAATTCGTCGAAGGCGCGCTCGAAGTAGATGTTGTTCTCCCACAGCGTATCGTCCGCGTCGATGAGCAGGAAGTGGCGCATGGGCGGCGCTACAGCCCCGAGGTCCCGCCGCCGAAACCGTTGGTGGGAGCCAGGTGCTTCACGTACTCGATGCGGCGCTGGCGGGGAATGTACTCGGCCAGGTAATGGTTGAGCTCCTTGAGCCGGCTGACTTCAGACCGGCGCGCCAGGAGCGCGTGCCGGAAATCCAGGTCCGGCAGCGCCTGCGCCAGTTGAAAACTGAGTTGCGGGTCCTGGAGGTCCGGCTCGCCGCGTCCTTGGGAAGCGGCCAGCCCGCTCATGGCCCGGTAGTTCGAGAGCGCCTGGTCGCGCAGCTCGGCGGGCGCCGGGGCGGGGTCGTCGTCGTCGAAGAAACTCACTTCGGCCTGAAGATAAGCCTTCTCCGCGCTCAGCTCCACGATTTCAAAGCGCCTCAGGCCGCGCGCCAGGATATCCATGCGGCCATCGGGGTATGTTGCCAGCACCTTCTCCACCATCACCGTGCAACCGGCGCTCACGATGCCGTCTTCCTTTGCCAGAACCACCCCGAATTCCGAGTGGTCGCGGATGGCATTTCCGATCATCTCCTTATACCGTTCTTCGAAAATGTGCAGCGGCAGCCGCGTTCTGGGAAAGACCACCACGTGTAACGGAAACAGCGGGATGAGCGGCGCAGGCATGGTAATATTATGACGTTTCAGGTGGTGCCTATGCGAATTGACGGCAAAGTCGTTCTCATCACCGGGGCGTCCGAGGGCATCGGCGCCGCCTGTGCCGCGGAGTTCGCGCGCGTGGGCGCGAAGCTATCGCTGACCGCGCGCTCCGAAGAAGGTCTCAAAAAGGCGGGGGCGGCGGCGCTCATCACGCCGGGCGACCTCACCAGCGACGTTACCCGCCGCCGGGTGGTGGCGCGCACCCTGGAACGGTTCGGCGCCATCGATATCCTGATCAACAATGCCGGGGTGGGCACCTACCTGCCCTCCTGGACGATGCCCATGGAAGAGGCGCGCGGCCTGATGGAATTGAATTTCTTTGCGCTGCTCGAAATGACCCAGCTTGTGGTGCCGCACATGCGCGCGCGCCATAGCGGCACGATCGTGAATATCGGGTCGATCGGGGGCAAGATGGTGCTGCCCTGGTCCACGTTGTACAGCGCCTCCAAATACGCGGTGGGCGCCCTGACCGAAGGGCTGCGGATGGAACTCCGGCGCGAGGGCATCCACGCCATGCTGGTCTGCCCCGGTTACGTGACGACCGGTTTTCAGGAGCACGTCCGCGGGGGACGGGTGCCGGCCGATGTGCTGCGCAGCCGCCGCTACGCCATCACGGCCGGGGAATGCGCCGCGGCCGTCCGCCGCGGAGTGGAGCGCGATGCCCGTACCGTCATGACCCCGCGCGCCGGGTGGATTCTGGTGGCCCTGGCCCGCCTGTTCCCTTCCATCGTCCAAAACCGCATGGCGGGCATGAACGAGAGCGCATGAACCTCCAGCTCAAGCGCACGCCCGGCATTTATGTGGTGGGTTTCATGGCCTCCGGCAAGTCCACCGTCGGCCGCCTCCTGGCCCAGCGTCTGGGCTGGGACTTCTTCGACACCGACGAGGAGATCGAAGCCGCTGAACGAGCGGCCATCGCGGAGATCTTCGACACGCGCGGCGAGGCGGAATTCCGCCGCATCGAAACCGGGATCATCCGTCATCACGTCCACCGGATCGGGCGGGGCAGCGCCGCAGTGCTGGCGCTGGGCGGCGGCGCGTTTGCGGAGCGGGCAAACCGCGACTTGCTGGAGAATAACGGCGTCACCGTGTGGCTGGATTGCCCCTTCGAGTTGGTGCGGAGCCGGGTGGCGCTGGCTTCGCACCGCCCGCTGGCGCGCGATCCCCATCAGTTCGCCGCGCTGTACCATGCGCGGCGCGAGGCCTATAGCCTCGCGGACGTGCGCGTTCCCATTGAAAGCGACGATCCGGCCAGCGTGGTCGAGGAGATTCTGAGCCATCCACTAATCCTGTGAGCAATCGAATTCTGCGCCAGCATGCACGCACCATTTTCCAAGCCGCGTTGTCGGCTGCGGACCCTGCCGGCGCCGTCGCGCGCCATCTGAAGCGTCGCGATTTCTCGCGCTTTCGCAACATCTACGTCGTCGGCGCGGGCAAGGCCGGGGCGTCCATGGCGCAGGCCGCCGAGCGCGTGCTCGGCCGCCGCATCGCCGCCGGCCTGCTCAACGTAAAGTACGGGTACACGGTCAAGCTGCGCCGCATCGAGTTGAACGAGTGCGGCCATCCGGTCCCCGACCTCAACGGCGTGGCCGGCGCCGAACGGATCGCGCGCATCGCGGCCGGGGCGGGGAAGGACGACCTGGTGATCTGCCTCATCTCGGGCGGAGCGTCGGCGCTGCTGCCGCTGCCGGCCGAGGGCATCACCCTCGAGGAGAAACAGGCCACCACCCGGCTGCTGCTGGCGTCGGGCGCCAATATCCACGAGATCAACGCCATCCGAAAGCACATCTCGCGCATCAAGGGCGGGCAACTGGCGCGGCTGGCGGCGCCCGCCCGTATCGAATCGCTGATGCTTTCCGACGTGATCGGCGATAATCTCGACGTCATCGGCTCCGGACCCACGGCGCCGGACGCCTCTACCTTCGCCAACGCAGTGGGGCTTCTCGATCGGTACGGCATCCGCGAGCGCGTGCCCGCGGCGGTGAGGGAGCGTCTCGAACAGGGCGCGCGCGGCGCTGTCCCCGAAACGCCCAAGCCGGACGACCCGGTATTTGCGCGCGTGTGCAACGCCATCGTGGGCAGCAACCGCCTGGCCCTGGCCGCGGCCGCGAGCCGCGCCCGTGCGCTGGGTTACCGGACGCTGGTGCTATCGAGCGAGATCCAGGGCGAGGCCCGCGAGATCGCCCGCATGCACGCCGCCATCGCGTCCGAAATGGCGCGCACCGGGCGGCCGATTAAGCCGCCAGCCTGTATCATAACGGGCGGGGAAACTACCGTCACGCTACGCGGCGATGGCTTGGGCGGAAGAGCCCAGGAATTCGCGCTGGCCGCCGCCATCGATATCGCCGGGCTGGAGAACGTGGTGGTCTTCTGTGCGGGCACCGACGGCTCCGACGGCCCCACCAACGCGGCGGGGGCGGTGGCCGACGGCCAGACGCTCGGCCGCAAGCCCGACGCGCGCAGCTATCTCAATCGCAACGATTCCTACCACTACTTCGAATCGCTGGGCGACCTGATCATCACCGGACCGACCAATACTAACGTCATGGATGTCTGCATCGTCCTGGCGGGCAAGGTGGGGCGGGCGGTTCCGCCTGCCAACAGGAACCGATCCTGAGAAAGCAGTCACGGGGCCCAGCCCGATGGCGTAGGCGTGTACTCTTTCGCCCGGCCGGGCGGGACGATCGAATATCACCAGGCCGCGCCAGGTTCAGACTACACGTTCCGCCCGGAAATCAGGCAAGGCGCGTACAGGCGAGGATCGCCGGGGGCTCGCTGCACAACTCCGGGAACCGCGGCAGAATCGCCGACATGTGCGGCGACGCCAGGTGCCGGTCCAGCGCTTCCTTCGACGTCCAGCGCTCGAAGAAGACGAAATGTCCCGGCTGCTGGTTCTCCTGGTGAAGATCATACTGAATGCATCCATCTTCCGTGCGAGTCGGATCGACTAATGCCAGCAGGGCTTGGCGCAGGACTTCTTCTTTCCCCGGTTGCGCACGCATGAGAGCGACGACGATCAACGGCGTTGACATAGCCGCTCATTATGGCACACTTCATCCTGGGCGGAAGACCGAATCGTCGAGTGATAAAACAAAAACTGAATCTCGCGCATCTCACCTTCGGATCAAGGTCGGTCCGGGCCGTAGGGCCGCTCAGGCGCCGCCAGACGGTGGTGGAAGTCCTTGTTGGGTGCCGCCCCCACACCAGCGCCGCCAGCGGGCGGAAGAGGGAGCAGACGCATTTACTACCAGACCCGAAACCGGCAAAATGCGTCTGACCCCTTTTCTACATCTCGACTTCGGTCTCTTTGAGGTTCTTGGGACCCTTGGGGGCCTTCGGAGGCCGCGGAGGCTCGGGTGCGCTGGGCAGCGTCCCCTCCTTGCGCACGGAAACCGAGCCGCGGCTGGCGGTGAGGCGGATGGTGGGGCCGTCGCCCACCTTGCCCTTCAACGTGGCCGTGCGGCCCTCGACTTCCTTCTGGATCTGCGGCCCGAAATCGTTGACCGCCTCCCCGCGCTCGGCGGTGGCCTGCAATTGAAAAGCGGCCTTCTCCGGCAGCACCAGGTCGATCCTGCCCGTTCCCGAATGCGCCTCGATGGAGTACAGAGGCAGGCGCGCGGGCTGCAATTCGATGTCCCCTCGCTGGGTCTCCAGCTCGAGCGACTGGGTGAACTGCTCGATCTTGATATCGCGCGACTGCGACACCAGCCGCACCGGTCCCACAATGTCCCTGGCGGTGAACTGCCCCATGTCCATGCTGATGCGTCCGGGCACCGCTTGCACGCGCAGCTCGGTCGAGCGCGCGCCTTCGAACTGTAAGGGCTTGGTGAGGTTCTTGAATTCCAGCGTCCCGGTGTAGCCGCCGTTGATGGTGACCTGCCCGGCGACGTTCTCGAGCTCGATGTCCGAGCCGCGGCCCTGGACGTCGATCTTGCCCTTCACGTCCACCGCGCGGATGACGTCGCTGCGGCCCATCTCGAGCCGCGCGTTGCCGCCCACCCGCGCCAGGCGCACATCGCCGCGGTCGGCCGCCAACTCCACGTCGCCCGTAATGTCCGAGATCTCGTAATCGCCCACGCGGCCGCGCGCTTCCACGGCCATTCCGCGCGGGATCGTGACTTCCAGGTCGTCGGAGACCCGCTGGTTGTCGGGGGCGCGATCCTGGCTGGTGCGCACCAGCAGGCGGTCGCCCTGCGGCACGATCTCGACGGGCGTTTTTTCGTTGGTGCGGTCGGCGTCGCCGCGGGCATACGCGCGGATCAGCTTGTGGCCGTTGACCGTCACCTCTTGCGAGTCGCCGCCCGTGACCTTGATGTTGCCGCGCGGATTGTCGAAAACGATCCGGTTCATTCCCGCGGCTGGGCCGTGGGCCGAAACGGGATAGTCGTACTGCTCCCCGAGCCAGTCCGGGCCGAAGGCGTTCCACCGGATGCCGTGCTGGTGCGCCTCCCAGATTCCAGACCCGGCGATGCAGATCAGAACCACCAGCACCACCTCCCCGCCGGTGAAGCCGTAGCCATATCCTTCCCTGCTCCAAATCAGGGCTTCAATCAACCGGAGCAGCCCCCAGGCGATCAGCACGAACGGCCAGTATGAGGCCAGGAGATCGAAAACCGGCGCTTCCGGGTGCAGGTTCCTCCACAAAAACAGTGCGCCGATGAGCAATAGCAGCAAAGGGCCGGTGAACGAGCGCCGTCTCATACGGAGCCTCCTGGAGGGGCGGCGGGGGTGCCCGGCGTAGTTTCGGGCCCGCCCGGCGTGGTGGCGGGCCCGCCCGCGTACGGACTCCGGGAGTAACCACCCGGAGGCGGGTAGCTATACGGCGGCGGTGGCGGCATATTCGGGGGCGCGCCGGTTGGTTGCGTTCCACGTCGCAGCAGACTCAGCAGCCCGAACACGATCAGAATCACCGGCCAGGTCTGGTCGAAGCCGTAGCGGGTGAAGTTGTTGAGCGCAAACAGCACGCCGATGGTGATCAGCGTGACAGGCCCGCGGATGGCGCGGATCATCGAATGGCTATTGCCGTTCATGGCCCGCCTCCTTCCCCGCGAAGCGGCTAAACAGCAGGTAGGCCCCCGCCAGGATCAGCAGCACCGGCCAGAAGCGCGCCACGTACTCGAAGTCCAGCAGGTCGAGCGTATGCAATAGCAGCAGGACGCCCAGGATGATGAGCGCGGCCCCCGCCACCGGAACCTGGTTCGGCCGGCCCCGCAGGTCCACCAGGCTGGAGTATTCATCCACCGGTTCGCCTCTCCGCCGCTTGAGCGCGGTGTGATACGCTTCGAACGCCATGTAGGCCCACCAGGCCATCACCAGCATGACGAAAACCGGTTCCAGGCCGTGGGCCGCGCGCGAATTGGCAATGCTCATCAGAATGCCCCAGATGACGGCGTGCACCAGCCCCTTGGCGTACTGGCCGTTGTAGATGGCGCCGACTCCCGGGATCATGCCCAGAAACAGAGCCAGGCCAGGTGAGACATCCGGGTAGACATAGCCCGGCGGCGGGACGCCCGGCCCGGGCGGCCCAGCCGGTTCCCCGGCCGGCGTGGGCGTATGTTCCGCGCAAAAAACGGTTCCGTAGGCGTCGCGGCGGCATTCGTCGCATATCGGCTTGCCGCATGTGCGGCAATATGCCGTGGCCGGGACCTCAGTATGATTCTGGCAATTCATAACGTACCCCCTTGTATCCCTTAACGTGATCCCCCCGAGGGATTCGAAGCTGGCCCCCCACCGGTAGCGGCGCCCGAGGCGCCGGGCCCAGAGGGCCCCCGGTCCGGAGTGGCCTTGACTGGCAGCTTGTGCTCGTCCGTCTTCCGTTCGGGAGCCTCCGGAACGGGAGCGGACTGCTGATCTTCACCCTGCTGCTGCCATTCCCGCAGGGTGGTTTGAATCTGGTAAACGAACTTCAGGTTGTCGTAAAACTTTAACGTACGCCCCCAGGCCCGGTAGGCGCGGTCCTCGATCCCCGCCCACACCTCGGCCGGCTCCAGATCCGACATTCGCAACTGCCGCACGGGCGCCACGAACCGCGCCAGCAACGCCAGCGAAAGAATCGTCATTGCCATACTCATGGCGAACCGCGGCTGCAGAATCGGGCTGAGAATTCCAGCGATCCAGCTCCGCGCGCCCTTCGGCTTGGTCCTGTCTTGGCTCCACGGCGCATCGAACAGAATGCGCGTGATCAGCTCCGGCGGAGGCTCGACATCGGCGGCGCGCTCCATGAACGCCACCGCGGCGGCGCAATCCCGCGCCAGCTCGGCGCACGCCGGGCATTGGGCCAGGTGGCGCTCCACCGCGCACTTCCGCTCCGCCGTGAGCGTCCCGTCCAGGTAATCGCAGATCAGGATTTCAACGTCTGCGCAATTCATACCGCCAACTTCTGCCTTCGCAGCAACCGGGCCAGTTCGGCCCGGCCTCGATTGATTCGCGATTTCACCGTGCCTTCGGGAATCCNNATTTCACTGGCCTCCCGGCCGGCTACCGCACGGTCCGGACGCTCCGATGCCGTGGCGCCCTTTTCCTCCAGCACGGCGAGCTGTTCTTCGATCGGATCCGTCACGCGTTCCTGACGAGTGCGGCGATAGTGATCGATCAAAAGGTTACGCGCCACCCTCGCCAGCCATGTGCCGAATGAACCCTCCGCCGAGCGAAAAGTCTTCAGCGTCCGGAACACCCGGAGGAACACTTCCTGCGTCAGGTCCTGCGCTTCCGCGCCGCTGCCGGTGAAGCGGTAGCAGAGTCCGTAGACCTGCCGGGTGTGCTGCCGCACCAGTTCCTCCCAGGCGGCTTCGTCGCCGCCCAGGCATCTCGAAACGAGGCTGTAAACCGGGTCCAAGCTCCGTTCTACCAGATTGCGGCCCCCGTGAATACCCACAACGCCGTTCAAAATGCGCCCGCCGGCTGCGTGGTCTCCGAAAACCCCCAAAACTAACGTCGTAGCGGCCATGGCACTTGTTCTTTCATTTAGAGAAACGAGGCATTATCATGATAGGTTCAATCTTTCCGGCATGCCTGCTCTCGTGAGGCGCTGCCGGGGGAGGAAGATCGATTCGCCGTCATACGTGGAAATGGGTGGCCGGCGCCGTGCTCGCCGGCGCCCTCGTGGTGTGGCTGCTCGGACCGCAGTCGCCGCTCCGGGGCTTTGATTGGAACCTGGCTGCCGCCGCCATGGCGCGGCTTCGCTGGCCCTGGCTGCTGCTTTCCCTTGTCATGGCGGCCGCCAGCTACTACGGCCGCGCGCTGCGCTGGGCGGTCTTCCTCAAGCCGCTGAAGGCACGCCCATCTATCCGCAACCTGCTCTCGGCCACCGTCATCGGGTTCGCCGCCATCACCCTGTTCGGGCGCCCCGGTGAGCTGGTGCGGCCCTATCTGATCGCCGTCAAGGAGCGTGTGCCCGTGAGTTCCCAGTTCGCGGCATGGCTCCTGGAGCGCATCCTCGACCTTCTGATGGCCCTGCTGATTTTCGGCTTCGCGTTGACGCGCGCGCACGCCTCGGGCGCTCATGTGGGGCCCAGGCTGGCCGGGGTCCTGGCGGTGGGGGGCAGGTTTGCGGCGTTCACCGCAGTGGCCTTGCTGGTGGTTCTGGTGTCGTTGCGCCACTTCGCCGAGCCCATGCGGCGACGCTTCGTCGCCGGGCTGCGCCTTCTCCCCGAGGCGCGCTTTCTGAAGTTTGAGAAGCTCGTGAACGCCTTTGTGCAAGGCGTGGAATCGACGCGCAGCGACAGCGCACTACTGCTGGTCCTCATCTACTCGGTGTTAGAATGGGCGCTGATCGCAGCTTGCTACGAGTGCCTGGCCCAGTCCTTTTTTGGCGCAAGTCTTAGCTTTGTAGATGTTCTGGTGTTGCTGGGGTTTGTTTCGTTTGGAACGGTTATCCAAATACCCGGGATCGGCGGCGGCATGCAGGTCGTTTCGATCGTGGTTCTGACGGAGTTGTTCGCGGTGAAACTCGAAGTGGCCACTGCGTTTGCCATGCTAGTCTGGAGTATTACATTTGTAGCAATTGTGCCTGTTGGATTGGTCCTGGCCCTCAAGGAGGGGTTGGATTGGCATAGCCTGCGACAGATTGGTAGGGAGACGTCTGCATGAAATGTCCATTCTGCAACCACCTGCACGATAAGGTGGTGGATTCCCGGGAGAGCAAGGAGGGTGACGCCATTCGCCGCCGCCGGGAATGTCTGGAGTGCGATCGCCGGTTCACGACTTACGAACGCATCGACGAAGTCCCCTACATGGTGATCAAGAAGGACGGGCGGCGCGAGAAGTTCGACCGCCAGAAAGTGCTGGCAGGCCTTCTAAAAGCCTGTGAAAAGCGCCCGGTGGGCACGGCCAGGCTTTCCGAACTGGTCGACCAGACTGAATCCAAGGTGAGTGATTCACCGGATCGTGAGATATCAACTACAGAGATAGGAGAATTTCTGATGGACAACCTCCGGGAGATCGACAAGATTGCCTATGTACGATTTGCGTCGGTATACCGGGATTTTCAGGATGAGCAGGTGTTTTTCAACGAACTCAAGAACTTAATGCGGCATAAGTTGACCTGAGATCCCGGCGACCCGCCAGCCACGCCCCCGAACTTCATGTAACCTAAACAGTTTTAAGACATCCTTAAAATAGAGCTTAACTTTGTTGGGGAATGATGATATCAT
>PLMF01000267.1:0-681 GCA_003142355.1 Bryobacterales bacterium | reverse complement strand
TTTTTAGCGGACAACCCTGAAACCCTGGGCCTTAATTTTGAGGATGAAGCTAAGTTCTTCGATCCCGAGGCCGCACACGAACACGAAGCCGATTTCCTGCACCCCGCGCCGGTGGAGGAATCCATTTACACGGACGACCCCGTCCGCGTGTACCTTCGTGAGATGGGTGCCGTTCCGCTCCTCACGCGCGAGGGCGAAGTCGACTTGGCACGCCGCATGGAGCGCGGTAAGCTACGGATGCAGAAGGCCATTAGCCGCTCCGCCCTGGTGCAGCACGTGGTCGTCGATCTGGCCGAGCAGTTGAAGAAGGCAACCATNNGCGGCCAAACAGTTCGCCGATGTTGTGATTCTCTACAAGAGGCTCCAGCAGTTGCAGGACAGGGTGGAAGGTACCCCCGCGTCGAACAAGAAGCCCCGCAAGCGGCTGTGCGGCAAGCTGGATCGCGCCAAAGTGGAAACCTCCCTGGCGATTCGCCGCGTTCCGTTCAGGCTCATCAAATGGAAGGAGTTCTCCCGCGAAATCGAGCGCGCTGTGGATGAAATCAGCCACCTCGATAGCGAGATCAAGAAGCTGGAAGCCAGGAACAACCCCGTGCAGCAGGTACGCGCGCGGGAATTGAAACGCGAAATGCGGAAACGCGAAGGCATGGCTGGCGCCACCCTGCCCGAGCTGAAGCACAC
>PLMF01000062.1 GCA_003142355.1 Bryobacterales bacterium | reverse complement strand
TTAGAAAAAGTAAAGGGCAGCCCCGGGGGGACTGCCCTTCTGACAACTACTGTAGCAGGCGAACTTTGCCTGGACGGGGGGCGAGGGCCGTAAGTTATTGAGGGGGCTTGAAAAATTCTGTGAGGTCGGGCGTGACCGACAAAATCAGGGGTCACGGGAAGGCTGGAGAGGAGGCCTATCACAGTAGGCTTGGGGTTGCCTACGGGAGCGGCGGGGCCTGCGGCGTCAGGCAGAACTCATTAGTCGGCTGGTAGATGTGAGCAACGGGCGTGATACGTCAAGTTGACGTGACCGGGGGCATATCAGGATGTATTGGCCAAATGACACAGCTGACTGGGGCGGTGATGCGTAGGGCTACGGCGAAGCATAATCTCGGACGCGCAATCCGTCAAACGGGTGGCCGGACAGGCCGGCGATTCAAGAATCTTCCAGGAGCGGATGACGGAAAGAGCAAACCGCACGCCTTCGGCGTGGATGATATCGCTGGCCTCACCTCTTGCCCTGGGGCAAATCGTGTTCTTCGTGTGGGTCACTCTATCCGAGCACAAATGGGTCATTCTTGCCGAGCGCCGAGGCGCTTGCGGCACACTGGGGGGATTCTGGGGGTACCCTCATAGGCGTTAAGATAAGGCGCCGCACACCACCGTGGGTTGTGGACGGCAGAAATTGCGTTTCCAAGATCTTGTGGCCCGGGCCGCATATTTTAACGCCTATGGGGGGTACCCTGGCGGTCAAGGATGGGGAAATTCGGGTAAGGACGGGTAAACTTTGATTTCAGCCTTGGCTTGGGCGTGGCGTCGCAACTCCGGCGGCCGCCATTTTCATCGTGTGTTGTGAGCCGCCACGGCTCATAGGGCAGGACTGTCACCGAATTAGAATTAAGCTTCGGACTTTTTGCGGATCTTGATGTCCAGGCGCTTGATCTTCTGGTTGAGCGTGGAAAGCGGGACGTGGAGGCTCTCGGAGGCGTCGGTCTGGCTGCCGTTGCAGTGCTCGAGGCGCTCCATGATCACGCGGCGCTCGAAATCGTTGACGATTTCGAAAAGCGATGCGTCCGGCGGAAGGGGCGCGCCGTCGCCGCGAGCACGCCGGATGCCGTTGGCCTCGAGCAGAGCGTCGGGCAGCACCTCGACCGGAACGGACGACTCGGTGGCCAGCACCACGGCGCGCTCGACCACGTTCTCGAGTTCGCGCACGTTGCCCGGCCAGGCGTGCTCCATCAGCACCTGGAGGGCTTCGGGCTGGAACTGCAGAATCGAGCGGCCGGAGGGGTCCAGAAACTTGTTGTTCTCGCGGCAGTAGTAAGTGAAGAAATGCCCGGCCAGAAGGGGAATATCCTCCCGGCGCTCGCGCAGCGACGGCAGCGCAACGTTGATCACGTTGAGGCGGTAGTACAGGTCCTCNNTGTTCCACCAGCAACCGGATGTCGTCCCGCCGTTCCCGCAACGGTGGCACCCGGATCGGAAACACGTTCAGCCGGTAGTACAGGTCTTCGCGGAATTTGCCTTCCTTGACGAGCTGGTGGAGATCGGCATTGGTCGCCGCCAGAATGCGGACGTCCACCTTGATGGGGTCGGTGGCGCCGAGCGGCGTGAACTCCTTCTCCTGGATGACGCGCAGCAGCTTGATCTGGGTTTCGGGCCCGAGGGTGCCGATCTCATCGAAGAAAATGGTGCCGCGGTCGGCCACCTCGAAATACCCCTTCTTGGATTGAATGGCGCTGGTGAAGGCGCCTCTCACATGCCCGAAGAGGGTCGATTCCAGCAGGTCCGGCGGCAGCGATCCGCTGTTCACGGCGACGAACATCTGGTCGGCGCGCGGCGAATTGGCATGGATGGCTTTGGCGACGAGTTCCTTGCCGGTGCCGGTCTCGCCGGTGATGAGGATGGTGGAGCGGCTGGAAGCCACCTGGGCCACCAGGTCGAGCATGCGGACCATGCGCTCGCTCTTGCCGATGATGTTGGGGAAACTGTAGCGCTGCTTGAGGGCGCGCTTGAGGTGGGTGTTCTCGTATTCGAGCCGCCGCCGGACGATCATGCGGTCGATCTCGATGAGGAGCTTCTCGTTATCCCAGGGCTTGGAGAAATAGTCGTTGGCGCCGAGCTTGAGGGCGTGGACCGCGGCCTCGACCGAGCCGTAGGCGGTGATCATGAAAATGGGGGTTTCGCGGTCGTGCTGGCGGACCTCGTGGAGCACGTCCATGCCGGAGCGGTCGGGCATCATGAGGTCGAGCAGGACGAGGTCGTAGCCGCTGATCTCCATTTTTTGGAGCCCTTCGGCGGCGTTCTGGGCCTGATCGACGGAATAGCCTTCCGAGGAGAGGAGGATTTCCAGGCTTTCGCGGATATCGGACTCGTCGTCGACTACCAGCACCTTGCCCTTGAGTCCGGGAGCCGTGAACTGGGGAGCAGTCATGTCAAGCAACACTCACCGGCTTCCTCGCCGAGCCGGGCACGGCGAGGGGAAGCTCGAGGCGGAAGGAAGCGCCGCCGCCCGGCCGGTTAAAGACTTCGATGGAGCCGCCATGCTCCTGAATGATACCGTAAGTCACCGAGAGGCCGAGGCCGGTGCCCTTGCGCACAGCCTTGGTGGTGAAGAAGGGATCGTAGATGCGGTTCAGGTGCTCGGGGGCGATGCCATGTCCGGTATCGGCCACTTCGGCCCTGGCTCCGGAGCCTTCCGGCCAGGTGCGCACTTCCAGCGCACCGCCGGCCGACATGGCGTCGCGGGCATTCAAGAAGAGGTTGAGGAACACCTGCTGAAGCTGGCCGGCGTTGCCGNNNATCTTGTCGAGGATGAGCGACTTTTGCGAATCGTCACCGACCTGTTTGGCCAGCATCTGGGCGTAGGTGGAGATGACGGCGAGGGGGGTGTTGACCTCGTGGGCCACGCCCGCCGCCAGCAGGCCGATGCTGGAGAGTTTATCGGCCTGCACCAGGCGCTGCTCGAGCTCGGCGCGATCGGTAATGTCGTCGAAGATAATCAGCCGCCCAATCTGCTCCTGGTCCTTGGAAACCAGCGGCGCGATGGCGATATTCAAGGTAGTTTCGCGGGAACCCGCGGGCAGACCGTGGCCGTTGCCGTTGCCGCCCGTCCCAGAGGGCGCCCCAGCCGTGGGTTTGAGCACGAATTTGTAGATGTGGTGTATGCCGGTCTGGCCGCGCACGCGGTCGCACTCCGCGGCGAGCTCGACGGGGAAGAGCTCGGAGAGCGTCCGGCCGACGGCGTGGTCGCGCGGAATGCCGGTGAGGCGCTCGATCTGGGTGTTCCAGCTTTCCACGCGGTCGTCCAGATCGGCCGCCAGGATGCCGACGTTGATGGATTCGACGATGTTCTCGCTGAATTCCTTGAGGCGCTCGTATTCTTCCACCTTGCGCTGGAGCGAGCGATAGAGCGAAGCGTTCTCGATGGCGATGGCCACGTACCCGGCCAGCGTTACGAGCAGCTCGACATCCACGCTGGAGAGATAATCGCCGTCGGCGGTGCGGCTGACGCCCATGTAGGCAACGGTCCGGCCGCGGACCGTGCACGGCAGGTAGTAGGTGAGATCGAGATCGGCGATGGCGCTCCGCACCGAAGCCGGCCAGGCGCGCGAGACGGCGTCGAGCTGGTGACGCGTACGCTGGAAGAAGAGATACGGCTCCGGCAGCTTCCAATTGAGAAAGCTGAGATCCAGCTCCTCGCGGCCGGCGGCGGCCAGGCGGGGGTTGCCACCCATGGACTGCTTGAGGCGGAATTCGGGACCGTTGGCGCCCTCCTCCGACAGGAAAAACGCCATGTGCTTGATGGAGAGCGTCTGGCGGAGCCGTTCGCCGACGGAGGCCAGCATGGCGTCGAGATCGGTTTCGGAGCCGAGCTCGCGGGCGAACTCGACGAGGGTGCGGCGGTAGTCGTAGCGGTCGCGGTAGAAGTGCCTGTCCAGCCGCTCCTGAATCCAGTTGCGAATGGGCTGGAACAGGAAGGCGGTGATGAGCATGACGGTGATGAGGCCGATATTGCCGAGGTCCTTGAAATTCTTCTGCACCAGGCTGGCGAGCGAGAATATGATGCCGTAAAACGCCGCCAGCACGCAGATGGTGGCCAGGGTATAGGCATAGCCGCGCCGGAAGATGATGTCCACGTCCATGAGGCGGTAGCGCACAATGGCATAGGCCAGGGTGAGCGGAAGCAGCGCCAGCGACAACACCGACATTTTGAGGTAGGCGTTGGGAACCGCGCCCAGGGCGTAGGGCAGCACGTACAGGAGGGCAAAAGGCAGGATTCCGCAGAAGGCGCCGTTGCGCAGCCACTTGAGCTGCTGGCGCACGATGGGGTCCTCGGCTTTGCGGTATTCCACGCTCAGCGCCAACCCGCCGGCGACGTAGGGGACGGTCCAGAACACCATCCAGACGCGGTCCAGCATCCAGCGCAGCTCGAGCAGCGGAATCGCCACTGTCAACGCGCCGGTGGCGAAGGCCACGAAGATGGAGAAGAGCAGCGCCGCGGGCGCATACAGCACCACGGCCCGGAAGCGGTTCTGGAGCCACTTACGCGGCTCGGGGAAGGTCAGGCAGAAATGCAGGAACACGGCCGGCGCCACCAGACCGGCAGCCAGATTGCCGAAGTAGATGACTTTGTCGAATGCGTTGAACTGCCCGGTATAGTGGAAGCAAAGGAACACAAACGACGACAGGCACAGCACATAAAAGTGCTGCGCCTTCTGCGCGCCGCCGCGGCGGAAATAGACGAACAGGCCGATCACCAGGTAGGCGAATCCCACGAGGTACTGGTAGGTGACGGCCAGATCGAGCGGCACTTCCCCCACGATGACGGTGGGGTCGATTTCCACCCCAAGCCGGCTGATGTGATAAACGGCCTTGCTCCACGAGCCGATGCGCACCAGCACTTGAGTGACGTTGGCGGCATTGGCGATGGGAACTCCGTTGATGGACGCCAGCCGGTCACCGGGATGCACACCGGCATTGGACCCGCCGCTGCCTTTGGTCACGTACAACGCCTCGACGCTCCCGTGGCGATCCACCCAAACCACGCCATCCTCGGGGAGGCGGAAACGATGCTGTTGCTGGAAATTAATGACGGCAGCCACACCTGCGGCGAGAGTCAGGATGGTTAATATCGCGGTGGAGAGCTGGAACTTGAGTTCCTGAAACATAGTAGCCGCCGTTACCTACTCGCGAGGCAGTAGTCCTGCCTTCGCGGAGCACGTTTAATGCCGCGCTGGGCCGGTAAATCTACTCAAAGAATAGCCTACTTATCTATCACTTACAAGGGAGGCGCGGGTTCTCTCCGGTTTTTGGGAGAACTACACTATGCGGAAGTGTATTCGTTTGCCCCGGCACTGCGTTAGAACGCTTCTCGGGATGCTCGATAATTCTGGGGATTTCGGGGCTGAGCCGCAGCCACGGGTGCGGCTGTGGGGGGGCCGGCTTCCCCAGACCAGTCAGGGACCCGGCCCGGGTGACGCATCTGGTGGGGGTGTGAGATTATTATTCGCGGGGTTTTAAGCCATTCTTTTTCAATTAGTTGCGTATGTGGGTCGAGATTTTGTGACGCATCGGGAGGGCTTTTTTTGCAAGATGCGTCACACGGATGGGGGCCGGGGGCCGGAAACGGCGTCAGTTTGGGCGGGCAAGAGAGCGCCGCGCCGGCATCCGGCGGGGCGCCAAACGGCGAGGCGCTGGTCCGGGTGGTTGTGGTTGGCATCGGCTTCCAAGGAATTGAAGATAGCATCACGTCCTTCTAATTCTGGTATAGCAGGCAAGATCGGGTTCGCTGGCCTTGAAATCCGGAAGTGATTGAAATGATTCAGAAAACTCTGGGCAAAAAACTGGTGATCGGGTTTTTGGGGAGGGCGGATGGGGGGGGGATTTTGGGGGTGGCGGGGCGGGGTTGGGGGCCGGTGCGGGTTGGATGACCGGGAATGGAGGTGTCCAGGGTGCTTTCCCAGGGAACTGGGAGGTCAGATCTGGTCGGAGTTGAAGAGTTGAACAGAGAGCCGATGCAGTAGCGGGCGAAGGCTGAGGCGCCGACGATGCGGCAGGGTGGATCGCCAGAGGCTGGCGCGTTTCTCGTTCCGGATCCGGCCAACTTCCCAGATGGGGACATATGGGGCGCGTCGCTGGTGAGAAGGCGATTTCGCGACAGCAATGTGATCACTGCGAGGGTCCGCTGCCAAAAGCCGGTCCTCAATTCGAAGCCTAACGTCGGCGGTGAACCTCGACGCGCTTCGCGTCGCAGTGTTCCACCGCCTTGTTATGCGGTCCTGAGTGCTTATCGACTAAATGCATCGCGTCTTCAAAAACGCGGTGATCCTTTTGACACACTCGGGGCTGCATGAGCCGTCCTTCTTCTCGCACGATGAGCATGGGTTCTCATCGTCGTGAGGTTCATTCTTCCAGATCGCCATTGCTGAACCGCCAAAACACGGAACAGCAAACACTTTCACTCCGCACTCTTTTGCTGCCGTGTACTCATCAATGGTGCCTTGATTCCCGCCAATGAGAATCAACCACTCCTGCTCGCCGAGATAACTCTTGCGGAAAGACATGATGTGCGCGACCCACTGCTTCTTGGCGTTCTCCGATAACTGGATTTTCCTCGCCTCTCTGTCGATTGGGTAGATTCCACTGATTCTGTAGTCAACAGAATCGAGATAGTTTTTCGACGCCAAAAGATCGGCCGTCGTGTTGATTATATGTAAGCCGACTGAAGCGACCTGGGGGCAAGCGGCTATACTGAAGCCGTCACCAAGGAGTGAGCCTGCGAGCATGACGGCGAACAGCCGGAGTCGTTCCTCGTAGCCGATCTTGCTTTCATACCAATGCAGGTCGGTCCGCAATCCCGATTCATCGTTTGGGGTGTTTCCCGCCACGAAAGCCCACCGCACCTTTGCGAGATTGAGGATCTCTCTTACGTGCGTACTCCTGTCAACGATCCGATGGACGTCAGTCTCAACTTTGGAACGGTCTCCTCCTTTGCTTAGGCAGACATTGACAAGAAGTTGGGTCAGGGATTCTCTGTCTGACAGATCATACACAAGCGCGCTCGGACTCGGAAGGTCCTCGATGTCTGAAACAGCGATGCTGGATACTTTTGCTGGAAAGCGCGGGAGACCGGCGCAATCCGCGACACCCGATTCATAAAGAACCCATTTCCGACTAATTGAGTGACGAGTGTAAATTGGTACAAACGAGTAACTACCTCGGATTCCCTCAAGAATCTTCTCGCGCCATGCCGGTGAACCCGTGGTTGGGAGCTCCACAGGTGCAAAATACGTCGGTTCCCTCATTTGCCAGAACAAATCGTTGAGCGCTTTGACTAGCGGACGATCGGGATCGGCAAAACTCAGAAATGCCGTGAACTGTTTCGGATTCATGCTCTCGGACCCCCTTGGTTTTCCTTCTATCTCGTCTCGCATAACTCTCGTTTAGACTGACCCGCATAAAACCGATTCTGGTCGGCCTAAGACGAAACAGCCCCCACCGTGGGGGCGGGCCACAAACCATTGCAGCGTAGCCACTTGCTTTCCATTCCTCAGATTACCACCACCTTCTCAGGCCGACCGGTCGGTCGGCCTAAATCCTCCGCTTATTCCTTCCGCCAGATCTCCCCGAGACCAGCGCACGCGTGGGCCGCAGCGTCCTCGATTAGACCTCAGTCCAGCACGCGAGTCAAGGGCCGTGATCGGAATGGAATCTCTCTCCATGGGCGCGGCACCTCACAACGTATGTCTGTCGCGAACACCAACGATCACGTGGGCTGGCCCGAAACGGCGTTCGCGGAGATCACGATGCCGGCGGCATCGCCCGGCTGCGGGCTTCTCCCAAGGGGACTTTTGGGGCGTTTGGCCCCACCTCTACGGGTCGGGTGTTAGACGGTAGATAGGNNACGGATGAGGTGTCGGGCTGAGCAATGACAAATGTGCCTCAGCGAGAACTGAGCGCCCCCCAAAAAGGCCAAATTCTCCCAGGAAAATGCGCCCGCGGCAGCCGATATAGTGGCAGAGGGCGTTGGTTGCCGGTTCGGCAGTCAATCCTCTTTCCGTAGGAGGTTGCCGCTTGCAGGCTCCGGTTACACCTTCATTGGCGGGTCTCGACGACCCTGTCGAGCGCCGCGATGCGACGGTTGTTTGTCTTTCGAAGCTACCACCGTTTCACCCGGCTGCCCTGAAATTATTGAACATTTCCAGCGAGAGCACATCGGCGATGAGGGACTTCGAGTTGGCGTTCAACTCCGACCCGGCTCTTGCCGCGGATCTCCTGTTGGTGGCGAATTCTCCGCTGTTCGGCAATCGAGCGGAAGTCGCCACCATTCGCCGTGCCCTCACGCACCTGGGCCTGGAGAGGGTAAGAGACTTGGCCACCATCATTGCAATAGGCTACTTCGTTCGCAACCAGCCCCGCACTGGACACATTCGCGACATCTGGTCGCACGGCATCGCCACGGCCTTGATCGCGGACAATCTGGGCGGTCTGTCCGGTTTGCCGGACCTGTACACGGCCGGGCTCACCCACGATCTGGGCCGGCTGGGATTTCTTCTCATCATGGGGCCTCGATACGAGGCCGAAATCACCCGGGAGTTTGCAGACATGTCCGAAGCAAACCAACTGGAGAAGGACCTGTTTGGCATGGATCACTGCCAAGCTGGCGCGGTTGTAGGACGCAAGTGGGGCTTTCCGGCATTTCTGCACGAGTGCATGACCCACCACCACGAGAACCAGCTCGGTCAACCGACCCGGCCCGGACGGTCACTGGCGCTGGTCCGAACGGCGTGCCATTTGGCGGATTCCTTGGGATTCTCGGAGGTGCGCCAGCGGGAGCAGCCACCGCCACTCGTGCTGCCGAAAGCTCTCGAAAACCATGCGGCACTGGCCCCGGATAAGCTTCGCAATGAGATTCTCGAGCAGATTAGAGTGATGGGAGGTTGAGCCGGTCACGGAAATCACATGAGCGGGATGCCGACTTGTGGAACTGCCGGGTGCCGCAACCCCTGGGGAAACGGCGTTCTGGGGGATTGCTCCCGTGATGTCCTTAGTCCGCATTTCTCACACATCGAGACCGAGGGGTTCCGTAAAGGGCGAAAACCCGGGGACTGACGGATGTGTCCACGCGGCGGTGCGTCGAGAGGTGTTTGGCGTGGGCTGCGCGCGCCTTGGGACACATTCGTCAGTCCCCAGGTTTTCCCAGGTTTTCGCAGACCACTCGGGTGCGGGTTAGCGGCGGAACGGGTACGCGCCCGGGGAGCGCGCCTCCTCCTCGCTCCAGCCCAGGAGCTGGCGGACGTCCGCGGGGAGCATCTCCGCTGCCGGCGTTTGCGGAAGCGGCTGCAGCAGTTCGTACCGGCCGAGGTCCGGGGCCTTGAAGATCGACCGCGGAGTTTGATCGAGCTGCCGTCCATGGGGCTCGAACGCGGGCACCAGCTTGCGGAACTCGTCGAGCGACCCAAGCCTGGAGATACAGTTGTCGGTGGGCGCGGGGCTCCACACGATGAGAGGCGATGACGTGGCAGCGGCGTAGACGTTGCCATCGACCTGTTTGGCCTGCGGGCGCGGGAGCTTGGCACAGAGCGACGCCGGTTGCTCGAAACGCAGCAGCGGGCCGCGGTACGCCCGGCTCGCAACCAGCAGGTTGTTCACGAACACGTGGCCCTCGCGTTGGTCCACGTCCGGGCCCGTGGAGGGATGCCAGCCGAAGTGGTCGCCCGTCGCGCTGCGCTCGGTGCGCTCGAAGGACGCGGGTGTGTCCACGAACGTGTTGTTGTACACGCGCGCGTCCGCGGAGTTCAGCACGAAGATGCCCCTGTCGCAGCGGACGAAGACATTGCCCGCCACGGTCACCCCTCGTGAGATCTCGAAGAAGAAGCCGTTGATCGCCCCCTCGATCCAGTTGTTCACGAAGACACCGTCGCGGTTGCCGACGTCGTACCAGACGCCGTTCGAGTAGGGCTGTTCGATCACCAGGTTGTCGCGGAACGTGACGCGGCGGGTCTGGTTGAAGATCTTGACCGCGGCCGGGTAGTAGCCGGTGAGCTGATTGACGTTGTTGCGCCGGACGATGTTCCTCTCCAGGAGGACATCGGACGATCCGATGACGTAGATCCCTTCCGTGCCGGTGTCGCTGACGAGCGAGTTGCGGATGACGAGGCCGTCCCCGCGGAAGTAACCAGCCACGCGCGAGCAGTAGGAGATGGTCACGTTCTCGAGCAACGTGCCCACCACCTCCTTGCCGAAGGTGGCAGGATCGGACAGGCCCACGGGCTCGTCGGTGGGCTCGTCGGCGGCGGTGAAGTGCTTCTTGCCCTCCACCTCGAGCGCGCGGTAGGCGTACTGGGTGAAGGTTATCCCGCGGATGACCGGGCCCTTGCGATCCGATGTCTTGCCGTGGACCGGAGCACTGGTTCGAACCAGCGCACCGTCGAAGGCGGTGATCTCGACCAGCCGATTGGCGGGATCGACACCAATGTACACGTAGCCGCCCTTGTAGTCGATGTAGAAGGAATGGGCGTCGAGCTCTCCCTCCCAACCCGCGGACTTCAGCAGCTCGCCGTCGACGAACACCATGTCGTTGTTGAAGCGATGCAGGGGCGTCCGCATGCCCTCGCGGCCGCGCTGCCACCAACTCCGGGGCTCGGCCGGGAAGAACCGCGTCCAGGAGGTCCTCCAAACGTTGTTGCGCAGCGCCTCCCACTTGGCCGCGACCTCGGTGCCCTTGAGGACCGGCCGTTCGCCGGCGTAGGGCTGCAGCGTGATGCCCTGGTTGAGGCTGAGGCCGCCGGTGCGGTAGACGCCGCCGCGCATCACGATGGCGTCGCCGGTGACGACGCGCTCGATGGCCGCCTCGAGCGTCGTCGGTTGTTCGAGCGTCGTCCCCGGGGAGCCGGCCTTTCCGCCGGGGGCAACGTAATAGACGTGCGCGGCCTTGGGGATCTCGTAGCGCCGATCGATGGGACCGTAAGGCCCGCCGGACGGCTGCGCGTACCCCGGTGCGGCCGCGAAGAGAAGAGACGAGAGGAAGAGGCAGCAAGGAAAGCATTGTGCCGTTGGTTGAACCAGACGCATCTAGACAGTCTACAACAGGCAACGGCAACACATTCCGAGAAGCAGGTTCAACGCGCGCTTCACTTCTTCCCCTTCGCGCGCTTGAACTCCTCGCGGATTTCCTGCAACTGGCGGGCGTGCGTCTCGGCGTGGGCGGCGTAGGCCTCGAGCAGGCGGAGCAGGGTCATCGGCCCATTCCGGGTGTGGTTGCCGGCGCGCTCGAAAGCGGTTTCGGGGAGCCCCTTGAGCAGATCGTAATTCTCGGCACGAATGCGCCGGAAGGTTTCGAGAGATTGTTTGGGCTTGCGGCGCGCGTAATCGAGGTTGCGAGCCCAGGCATCCTGGTCGAAGGCGACCAGGGTGGGGTTGTCTTCGGCGACGACCTGGCGGAAACGATGCGCGCCCACCATCTCGGCGTCGGCCAGGTGAGCGACAATCTGCCGGATGCTCCAGTTGCCTGGAGCGGGCAGGAAATCCTCCTCGTCGCCAAAAACGCCGGTCAGGACCACGGCCAACAGCTCCGGGCCGCGGCGGTATCGTTCCAATAGCGCTGGTATGTCGGACATGGTACCGACATCCATGGTAATCCCCGCCGCGCGGTGGTGGAAACGGCCGGAGCTACAATGAAATCGCACGGGCATGATAGGAGCGCTGTTCGAAGAGCCGGGCGGGTTCGACCGCGAGGGACTGGCGGCGAAGTTGCAGTCGGCGGCATCCGAGAACATTTACATTGGCGGCAGTTCCTGGAAATACGAAGGGTGGCTGGGGCAGGTGTACACGCGCGGGCGCTACCTTTCGCGCGGCCGGTTCTCGAAGCGGCTCTTCGAAACCGAGTGTCTGAGGGAATACGCCGAAACGTTCCACACGGTGTGCGGCGATTTCGCGTTCTACCAGTTCCCCACGGAAGATTTCTGGCGCAGGCTGTTCGGGCAGGCGCCGGAGAGCTTTCGCTTCGCTTTCAAAGTGCCGGAACAGATCACCTGCAAGGTGTTTCCGCGGCACGCGCGCTATGGGGCGCAGGCGGGCAAGGCGAACGAAGCGTTCCTCGACGTCCGGGTGCTGGAGGAAATGTTCCTGCGGCCGCTGCTGCCGCACCGGGCGAAGACCGCGCTGCTGATCTTCGAGTTCGGAGCGTTCGGCCGCAGCTCTTTCGCGGATGCGAGCGAGTTTCTCGACCGGCTGGACCCGTTCCTGGCGAACCTGCCGCCGGAGTTCCGCTACGGCATCGAGATCCGCAATCCCGAATTCCTGGCGCGGGATTACTTCGCCTGCCTGCGCAGGCACGGGGTGGCGCACGTATATAACGCGTGGTCGAGGATGCCGGAATTGGGGCGCCAACTGGCGATTCCCGAATCCGCGACGGCGGATTTCCTGGTGTGCCGCGCGCTGCTCGGCCGGGGCCGGCCGTACGAGGACGCGGTGGCGATGTTCTCCCCGTACACCGAAGTGAAGGACCCGAATCCGGAGGCGCGCGAATCGATGCGCGCGCTGATGGGGCGGGCGCGGGAGAACAAGCAGTTCCTTTTCCTGTTTGTGAACAACCGCCTGGAGGGAAATGCGCCGCTGACGATTCTGTCGCTGGTGGAGCCGTGAAGCGGGAAGCGGCGCAGCGCGCATGTTATACTTTTGAATTCACGCCTCACCGAAGGGCCCGTAGCTCAGTTGGTTAGAGCGCTACCTTGACACGGTAGAGGTCCGGCGTTCGAGTCGCCGCGGGCCCACCATTGTTTTCCATCACCGGCCGCTTCATGTGTAGATCGGTTCGAGAACCTTCTTGATGTATTCCATCTGGACCCGTGCGCTCTCGAGCGGCGAAATGCGCGCGTTGTCCAGGTCGATGGTAATCCAGCCGCGATAGCCGATGCTTTTCAAGATGCGGTGGAGCGCGGGGAAGTCGATGACGCCGCGCCCGAGCTCGATCACGTTGTCCATGTAGCCGCGCAGGCCGCGGTTGTAGGCGCGCACGTCCTTGTAGTGCATGTAGACCAGCCGGTTCTTGTACTTCTCGAACATCTCGACCGGGTCGCCGCCGCCCATCCAGAGCTGGGCCGTATCGGGGCCCAGGTTGAAGTACTTCGGGTCGGTCTGCTTCATCAACGAATCGATCTGGCGCGGATTCTCGATGAGGCTGCCGACGTGGGGATGGATGTCAGCCTTGATCTTGTATTCCTCGAGCGCGATGCGGCCGATGGCGTTCATGACCTTGGCGGTCTGGCGGATGGCGGCGGCTTCGTCCTCCACGTTGGGAGGCGGCGGGCCGAAGGTGAGCCGCTGGCTCTCGAAGCGCTGGAGATAGCCCAGAAAACGGCGGCATTCCCTGAGCAGACGCTCCTCCTCGGCGGGCAGGTGGAAGGTGTCGCCCCAGTAGATGGTGGAAACGCGCAGCTTGTGCTTGGGCAGCAGCTCGGCCAGCTCGTTCATGTTCTGGTCGTTGACCTGCAGGTTGGCAGTGGTAAACGGCTCGACGCCGTCGAACCCGGCCGCCTGAACGTCGGGGCAGATCTGCGACCAGTGTATGGGGCCGGCCGCCTTAGCCGTCCAGGTTACCGCGCCGAGACCCCAGTAGATATTGCGTTGGGCCGCGCCCAGCGACGCGCCGGCAGCCGCGGCGGCCGTCAGGCGGATAAACTCTCTGCGATGCCATTTTGGTTGGTTCATGCATTCATATCCTAGCGCCGCCGCTAAGGAAGCGGCGGAAGGTCCGGATTCGGCTTGTCGTAACGGCCGGGCAGGTAGGGGAACTTCTCCGCGATGCCCGGTTTGAGCTCCATGCCGAACCCGGGCTTGTTGTGCAAGTCCATATAGCCCTTCTTCACGATGAGCGGGTCCTTGAAGATCTCCTCTTTGAAGGGATTGCAGGTCTGGTTCAGCTCCAGCATGTGGCGGTTGGGGATGGCGGCCACGAGCGCGGCGTTGGCCATGGTGGAGAGGCCGCCATGCCAGTTGTGCGGGCAGCAGTACTTCCGGCGGAGGTTCGCCAGGCGGGCGATGTGCCACGCTTCGGTCAGCCCAGTGACGTTGCAGTCGGGCTGCACGATGTCGTACGCGTCGCGGTCGATCCACTCCTTGAATTCGAAGCGGTTGGTGCGGCTCTCGCCGCCCGACACCATGACGTGCGGACAGGCGGCCCGGACTTTGAGATAACCCTCGAGGGAGTCCGGCCGGCTGGTGCCGATGGGCTCCTCGAACCAATGGAATTTGAGCTCTTCGAGAACCGGCGCCAGTTCCAGGCACTGCTCCAGGCTGAGCCGCATGTTGGCCTCCTGCATGAGGTCGAAAGCGGGGCCGACGGCGGCGCGCATACGGCGCAGGTACGGGATGTATTTCTGAATAGTCATGCCGCTGTTGGCCCACTCCGAACCGATACGGAACTTGAAGGCGGTGTAGCCCTCTTCCTTGTGGCGCACGGCTTCGTCGATGAGGTCGTCGGGCCGCTTGTACCAAGCGTATTCGACGCCGCCGGAGGCGTACATGCGGAGGCGGGGCTGGGGTTCGGCATCGGTGGCGAGCAGCTTGTAGACGGGGGAGTTGCCGGCTTTGCCGATGATGTCCCAGCAGGCGGCGTCGATGCCGGCGAAGGCGCGCGTCCCGCTCCAGGCCGCGCCCAGGTATTCGACATCGAACGGGTTCTGGCCGATGAGCGTGGGCCGGATCTGTTCGTCGATGAGCTTCTTGACCGCGTCCGGGCCCGCATAGGGGCTGGTCTCGCCGATGCCGGCGATGCCTTTATCGGTGAAGATCTCGATCAGGATCAGGTCCGTCTTCCAGGTGACGGCGCGGCCCGCGATCCACTGCTTATCGGGGGGCAGTGGATAGGACATGATGGTGACTGTCACGTCCTGGATCTTGAGGTTTTCACGCGCGACGCCTTCGAGCGGGTGGACGCGCTTGCGGAACGCCGGGCGGGTCTGGGCGCCTTCCAGCAGGGGGATGGCGGCGGCGCCGAGAAAGGATCTTCGGGTCGGGGACCTCATTCACATATCTCCTTTCGAGGCTATTCTCCTCAGCATACTCTCGGCAGGCGCCGGCGGCTGGAGATTTTCGCAGGCTTTCCGATTGGAGCGTAGTTTCTCCCCTCCGGGGCCGGAGCGTACAATGGAGTCAGAACTTGAGGTTCGGTCTGGCAGGCAGAAGGGTTCGGGGCAGAGGGGACCTGGGTAGTCGAGAGACTGAAGGAATGAGGCTCTATGAGACTCGCCGCGCTTCTGCTAGCGATGCCGATCGCTTATTCTATTCCTGCCGCCGCGCAGGCTCCGGTCATTAACGGCGTTGTAAGCGAAGCCACGCTTGCCGCTCCGGTTTCTCCCGGGATGCCGGTTGTGGTGAACGGTACGAATCTGGCGGGCGGTAATGCCGAGTGTCCCGGTCCACAAGTCCCCCTAACCTGCGGTTCCGTCTCTGTAACTGTGAACAATCGCGCGGTGCCGGTTCGCAGTGCTTACCTAACTCAGGTGATCACCTATATCCCGGTGGACCAGGCCGCCGGATCGGTGAGCGTGGTAGTCCAAAACCGCCAGGGTGTGAATTCCGCTCCGTTCACGGTAACCGTGGACCAGTATGCGCCCGGGATTGAGAAACTGGGTGACACCAGCGGCAGCGGTGACGTCAGCGGCAGCGTCCTCGGCTTTTTTTCGGACGCATCTCAGCGAGTCATCAACCGGGGCAATCCAGCTTCGCCAGGGCAGGAGCTGACGGTGTATGCGGTCGGCCTTGGTCCCACCGTTCCGCCGATTCCTACCGGCGCGATAGGCACCGCACCTGTGGTCACAATGCCGACTCTGTGGGTTGGCAGCCGACCGGTTCCAGCGCTCTCCGCTGGTTTGCGCTGCGGGATCATCTGCGAGCCGGGCGTTTATCTAGTTGTCTTTCTACTACCGCCGGACATTACGTCCGGGGATCAGCCTGTGTCTGTGGAGGTCGCCGGCAGACGGAGCAGCACCGCAACCTTGGTAGTGGGTCCTCCGACGAGCGGTCCCGCGGCCGGCTATCTGCAAAGCGTGCTGGATTCCGGGGTGCGCACAGTGTCGCCGGGGACGGTGGCAAACGTGGTGGGTGGCGGATTCCTGGCTGTTACCGGAGCTGGGGGACCGTGCACATTCGATCCCTCGTATTGGCCGATGACGTGCCAGGGAGTGACGGTCACAATCAACGGCCGTCAGGCCGCCATCCAGATGGTGGCGTCTAATTTCATTACCATTCAGATCCCTTTCGAGGTCAGTGCGGGGCCGGCGACACTGACGGTAGAGCGGACCGTGGGGAGCCAGACGCTGAAATCCACCCCGCTCAGTTTCACGCTCGATGCGTTGAGTCCCACGCTACCTGTCAATCCTTCGGCTCAGTACGCGGGGATTATCATCCAGAGCACAAACGGTGTAGCCAATGCAACGAATCCGTTGCTGCCAGGGGACACCATCTTTATTTACGCAGGCGGGCTCGGGCAAACCAACCCGCCGATGGTGACGGGATTTAGCCTTCTCCAGCCGGCGCGCACCGTCCTGACGCCATCGGTCACAGTTGGCGGCAAGCCGCTGGAGGGCATCGTGGCCGAGGTTCTGCCCGGAATGATCGGCCAGTACCGCGTGAGTGCCAAGGTACCTGCCGGCCTCGGCACCGGCGACCTGCCCATTGTGCTCGAGATCGGCGGGAAGAAGAGCCAGACCGGTTTGCTCGTGCCAGTCGCAAATGGCGCCTTCATTGCCGCGGTCGTCAACTCGGCGTCCGGCGCCAGGGACATCGTGAGTGGATCCTGGGTTTCGATTTACGGAAGAAACCTGTCGGCAACCAGCCGTGAGTGGACCGAGAATGACTTCAATTACGACTGGCTGCCGACTCAACTGGATGGCGTGAACGTTGCGATCAACGGCACGAAGGCCGCAGTGGCTTTCGTCAGCCCGACGCAATTGAATGTGCTCGCGCCGAACGATCTTCCGCCCGGGCCGGTGGACTTGACGGTGCAAAGTTCTCAGGGCTGGCAGAAGGCCACGGTGAACGTGAAGGCTTACGCGCCGGGCCTGTTTACGCTATCCGTGCCGCCTGGAATCTATCTGGTGGCGCAGCACACGGACTGGAGTTATGTGGCGAGACCGGGACAACTGTCGCCAAACACTGCGGTGCGGCCTGCGCAGCCTGGCGAAACGATCGTATTTTACGGCACAGGTTTCGGCCCGACGGACCCCCAGATTTCGGTCTATCACAGGTTCTCCGGATCCGCGCCTTTAGCGAGTTCCGTGCCGGTTCGAGTCCAGATTGGCTCAGCCCAGGCTCAGGTGACCTACGCCGGCTTGGTGGGGAACGGTCTGTACCAGCTGAACGTGGTGGTGCCCGATCTGCCGGAGGGCGACCAAGAGGTTATCGTATCGATGGGCGCGGAGGCAAGTCCCAGAGGGCGATATATTCCGGTGAAGCGCTGAAGTCACGGGCACCCGGGTTTCTACAGGTGGTTAAAGCGCCATGACCACCGGTGCGGCTGACCAGCAGATTTCGCGTCTGGGCCCCGAAATCCCCAAAACGGCTAAGCACCCTCGGAAATCCGGGTCTCCAATGGGGGTCTCCAATGCCTTCTCCCTCGAGGCGCATTGTTGTACACTGGCGTGCACGGGATCGTAAGAGGACTGGCAGGTGCGGATGATGAACGCCGACGGATGCGCAAACTTCAAATTGACCCGCCGGAGGGCGCTGAATGCCGGAATCGCCGCGCTGGCGGCGGCCTCGCCGGCTTGGCCCATGGCGCAGCAGCAAATACGCGCCGGATCGGGCAAGACGACGACGGACGACCCGCCATTCAAGACTCCCACGGAGCCGCCGAACACGCCCATGGGCGTGGGGAAAGGCATCCACCCCGGCAGGGTGGCGTGGGCCCACGAACCCAAGGTGGCGACCTGGGATGGCAAGACGGGCAACTGGTGGGACGACGCCAGCACGGATCCACGCATGGTGGATGCCATGATGTCCGGAAGCCTGCGTTCGCTGACCAGCGAGAGAACCGATAAGGAGGCGTGGCGCGCCCTGTTCGAAAGCTTCAAGCAGACCCGGAAGCTGAGTGGCGGCGGATATCGGGCGGGCGAGAAGGTCGCCATCAAAGTGAATTCGAACCAGGACCGTCCGGGCGCCTGGCGGTTCGCCGCCGGAATGCCCAGTCCCCAGGTGCTGTATTCGCTGGTCGATCAGCTCATCACGGTGGCGGGCGTGCCGGGGCAGGATATCACGCTCTACGACGCGTCGCGGTACATTGGCGATCCCATTTACGACCGCATACGGGCCAACCCGGACCGGAATTTCCAGGCGGTGAAGTTCGCAGTCAGCCAGAGGATGGCGGGCAACGGGCGCACGGAGGCTCTGCCGGACAAAGCTAACCCGGTCGAGTTCTGCCACGCCGGCGTGCCGACGGCCTATCTGCCACAATGCGTCACCGGGGCGAAGTACCTAGTGAACGTGGCGCTGGCGCGGGCGCACGGGCTGATGGGCGTGACCCAGACCGCCAAGAACCTGTTCGGCTCGGTGTACTTCGAGGGACCCGGGTTCACTCCGCAGCCGCTGCACGATTTCGCGTCGCGAGATCTGCCGATGGGTTCCTACAACTGCCTGGTGGACCTGATGGCGCACAACCACCTGGGCGGCAAAACGCTGCTCTACCTGTCGGATTTTCTATATGTGGCGGTGAGCCAGAATGAACGCGTCGTCAAGTACCAGTCCTTCGACGACCACTGGTGTTCCAGCCTGTTCGCATCGCAGGACCCGGTGGCCATCGACTCGGTGGGGCTGGACTTCATCCGCAATGAGCCGCGGGCCTTGGAGTGCCGCGGCAAGCCGGAGAACTACCTGCACGAGGCGGCCCTGGCGGAAAAGCCGCCTTCCGGAACGGTGTACGACCCCGACCGGGACCACGCGCCGGTGACCAGCCTGGGCGTCCACGAGCATTGGAACAATGCCAACGACAGGCAGTACTCGCGGAATCTGGGGAAGCGGGAAGGCATTGAGCTGGTCAGGGCGTAAGGCCGATCGCCGGCAAACGCTCCCTAACCCGGCGGAGCCGGAACCAGACAGGATAGTCCTTTTGGACGCGGAGGCGCGGAGACGCAGAGACCTCGCAGGAGAACAGAGCAAGAGAATAAAGTCAAAACCTGAGGGCGCAGAGGAAGCGGAGAATCGTGAAAAGCCGAAGGCAGAGGAAAGTTGGGGGCAATTTCAGAGTGTATCCAGGTGCGCGCCAATCCAACTCGGCAGGTACTGACGGTCGCGGCTCTGAAAGCACATCCGGGCCGCGACGGTTAGGGAGCGTTTGGCTGCTGTGGCTGGCGCTGGCTCCGGCCGCGGCCGGAGCCGGACTTCCGGCGGCGTGGATTCCGGCGCGCTGGGACGGAGGGCCCGTGGAGTTGGCCCGCCGCGCCGGCGACAAGGCGCTGGCCAACCCGGAGGTCGGGGAGACGATTTCCCGATGGTACGACCCCGTCACCCTCAACCTGCTCGATGGCACGCCCATTAACTGCCTTCTGCTGACTCTCAGCGCGGGCGCCGGTCCGGAGATCGAAAAAAGGCAGCAGCAACTCGTCACGGAATACGCACGCCGGGCCCGCGAGCGCGGCCTGGCGGTCCTGGGGCTCGTCTATCCGGGCGCCGACGCGGCCGCGGCGGCCGTTGGCGCACGCGAGGCGCAACTGGATGGGCTGGTGCTCGAAGGAGAGTTCCCGGGAGGACTGGCGTTCGCGGAGCGTCTGGAAAAGGAGCTGGCCGCGGTCCACAGCGCCGCGGTCGTGATCCCGGTGGTTCCCTCGCCGCTGGCCCGCAAAGCGGCGCGGCTGGTAGTGGCTGTCGAGGGCGTGCCCCCGGGCGTCGGGAAGGCCGGAGACGGCGCCACGGCTGGGGCTACGGGCGGCGTGTGGGTCGATTCGAACCTGTGGCTGGCGCGATCTTTCCAGGCGGACCCGGACCGGCGGCCGGTGTGGATCAGCCATCGCGCCCGCGACGGCGCGCCGGGCATCTACGCGCGGAGCATAGCCGACGCGGCGGCGGCGGGGGCGCGCTGGATCCTTGCGCTCGACGACGATCTGCGCGTGAGGCTGCTTCGCCGGGAATCCGAAGCGCTGGCGGTGTGGCGGGGCATCGCGGATTCGCTCGCCTTCTTTGAAAGCCACGCGGAGTGGCGCGGCTTCGCGCCGTTCGGCAACGTGGGGATCATCCTGGACGCTTCGAACCCGGCGAACTCGGAAGAGTACCTCAACCTGGTGGCGCGGCGGCAGATTCCCTACCGCGTGATTTACCGCTCGCAACTTTCCGCGGCCTCGCTCGCCGGGCTGCGGGCGGCCCTGGCGTTCGACCTCGCTCCGGCCACCGAAGGGGAGCGCAAGACGCTGCGCGCATTCGCCGCGGGGGGCGGCCTGGTTTTGAGCGGCCCGTCGTGGGGCGGCGCGCCGAAGGAACAATCGTACACCATGGTGGCGGAGGGCGAGGGTGAGATCGCCGTCTACAAGGACGAACCCCCCGATCCGCAGTCTGTGGCGCGGGACCTGAGCGACCTGGTGACCACTCCGGAGCTGGGTGTCAGCGTATTCAAAGCGCCCTCCGTTCTTCCCTACGTGAGCGTGGCCGGCGGTGGCGCGCGCCTGCTGATCCAGTTGGTGAACTATGCCACCGAGCCCGCCAAATCCATTGCCATCTGGGTCACGGGCAGTTTCGGTTCCGCGCGCCTGTACGCCCCGGGGAGCGCGCCGCTGGATTTGCCCGTGAGACCGAGTGGCGGCCGGACGGAGATTACCGTCCCCGCGCTGGCCGCGTACGGGGCGGTGTTGTGCTCGGCGCAGCGTGCGGCGCAGGCGGCAGGGCCAGTTCCTCGACCCAGCGCCGCATCCGCCGGTAGTGCGAACCTTCCCAGTACACGCGCCGGCAAGCAGGGCATTCGCGGAACTCCTCGTGCAATGCCGCGATGGGTGGCGGTACTCGCTTGTGAACCTCCACTTTGGAAACGGGACGCAGGCGTTCATTACACGCCATGCAGCGAGTGAACGGGCGCAGCGACCGCGCGAGATCGAATCTTCTCACCACCTCAGCGACCTGCCGGCGGCTGTCCGTCTGGCGCAGCCAGTAGCCACGTGTCACGGCGGAGTGTTTGAGCAGCCCGCGGTCCCGCGTCAGCAGGATGCGCTCTTGTTGGGCGGAGATCCGCACCAGTTCCGCATCGCCAGCGGAATTTCGGTACTGGGAGTCGAATCCGAGCATGCGCAGATAGGCCGCCAGCCGTCCCAAATGAACATCGAGCGCGAACTTCGGCTGGCGCAGCGCTTGCGGGCGGACGCGCAACTCCGGCGTGATGTCGAGCGATTCGAATACGGGGTACACCGCGACGCGATCGCCGTCTCGAACCAGGCGGGAAAAGTCCGACGACTCGCCGTTGACGAGCACCAGNNTGGTACTGCCGATGGGGCGCGAGGTGGTCGTTCAGTTCGGCGTAAAACCGAACCGAGGCACGAGCCGGCGCGGCGATCATAAGGCGTTTACGTTTATTTCAAATTCCGGTCGAAGAAATCCACCATCATCCGGTTCATCTGGCGGGAGGCGGCGCCGGTCACGCCGTGGGCCTTCTGCGGGTACAGCATGAACTCGAATTGCTTGCCCGCCAGCTCGAGCGCGTCGAGGGCTTGCAGGGTGTTCTGGAAGAGAACGTTGTCATCCTCGAAATTGTGGGCGATCATGAGCTTCCCCTTCAGGTTCGCGGCTTTGGGCGGCAGGGCCGTGTTCCGGTAGCCCTCCGGGTTCTCGGACGGCAGGCCCATGTAGCGCTCGGTGTAGATGCTGTCGTAATTGAGCCAACTGGTGACCGGCGCTCCGGAGAAACCGCAGCGGAACACATCCGGAGCATTGAGCATGGCGTTGAGGGTCATGAAGCCGCCATAGCTCCAGCCGTGAATGCCGATGCGGGCGGGGTCGACAAAGCCCAGGGAGACGAGGTGCTTGATTCCGGCCACCTGGTCGGCCAACTCGGTCACACCCAAATTGCGGTAGACGGGGGTCTCGAACGCGTGGCCGCGGCCCCTGATGCCGCGATTCTCGGATTGCCAGACCACGTAGCCCTTGTGCGCCAGCACCTGGTCGATGGAGATGGCCGTCCAGGCATTGTGGATGGGGCCGTCAATGCCCGGCCCGCCGTAGACGGTGACGACAGCCGGGTACTTTTTTCCGGCTTCGAAGCCGGCTGGTTTGATGAGGCGCCCGTAGAGGGGCGTCCCATCGGGCAGGTTGAACTTCACAATCTCAGTGGGAAGAACCTCGAACTGTTCCAGTTGGGTGCGGTCAGCCTCGCGATAGACGGCTAATTCCGCGCCGTCGCCGGAGTGCAGCGTGGTGCGGGGCGGATTGGCCAGGTTGGACGAGGTATCGAGATAGTACGCGCCGCCGGGGCCTATCGAGATGGTGTGCGTATAGCCGGCCGCCGTGAGCTGGCGCTTACCCTGGCCGTTGAGGCCGATGCTGTAGAAGTGGTGCTCGAGCGGGGTAGGCTCGTCGGAGCTATAAAACAGGCGCCCGCCGGCTTCGGCCTCATTCACGGCCGCGACATCGGTGACTTCCCAGGAACCCTTGGTCAACTGCCGCACGTTCTTCCCATCGATGGAGTACAGGTAGATATGGCGGAAGCCGTCGCGCTCGCTGGTCCACAGAAACCGTTTGCCGTCCTGGAGGAATTCCACGTCGCCGCGGAGATTGATCCAGTAGGGATCGGACTCGCGGAAGATGGTGGAAGACGCGCCGGAGTCGGCGCCGATGGCGAGCATCTCGAGGCGATTCTGCACGCGATTGGTGCGAATGACGTAGACGCTTTTGGAATCGGGCATCCAGCCGGCGCGTGCGATGAGATAGGCATGGCGCGTATCGCCCACTTCGAGCCACCTGGTAGGTCCGCCGGCGGCGGCCACCACGCCGACGTGCACGTCGGCGTTGTTCTCGCCGGCCTGTGGGTATCGCTCCGGCTCGTACAGCGCCCGCGTGCGAAGCAGATCCCCGTGCGGGAAGATCGGCTCGCGACTGGTGTCGAACTGAAGGTACGCAATCGATTTCGAGTCGGGCGACCACCAGAAAGCCGTGCCCAGATCGAGTTCCTCGGGATAGACCCAGTCCAGGCAGCCGTTGCGGAGGGTCTCGGTGCCGTTGGTGGTCAACGGGATCTCTTTGTGGGTGGCGACATCAATGGAGTACAGGTCCCATCCGCGGCGAAAAGCGACCAGCTTGCCATCGGGCGAGAGCTTGGGGTCGGCCTCCGGAACCGGCGTCTTGGTGAGTTGGTCCCACTGGCCCGTGTCGACGTGAACCAGGAACAGGTCCCCGGCGCCGACATAGAGCAGTTCCTTGCCGTCAGACGAGAACTGAAGGCCGCCCGCACGCACACGCCGGTTGGTCCAATCGAAGGGACCGTCGCCGGGTGGGGGATTCATAGCGGCGGCATCCATGGCATCGACGGCCACCAGCTCTTTGGAACTCCTGGTGGCGGGGTCATAGACCCTGAGGCCACGGCCCTGGCGGAAGGCGAAGGTCTTGCCGTCCGGAGCCCAAGTAACCGCCGCACCGCCACGGCCACCCGCGCGGCCTCCCTCGTTCATCGAATCGAGTGTAATGGGCTTCTTCTGGCCGAAAGCCGACGTGACCAACAACAGGTAAACGGTGAACCTCAGCATGGTGTAGTGATTGTAATCCAATGCAGCCCCTTTTCTGGTGGTGCTGGGCCTTACATCCTGCCCTTGACGGCGGCGTCGAGCGAGATCTTGTTCTGGTCCAAGATGGTTCCGGTGGCCCGCGCGAGGGCGGCTCGCGCCTTCACGTACGAGCTCATGGCGGCGACTTCGGTGGACCGCGCCTGGGCCAGCAAGCTCTCGTACTGGATGACGAAAAAGCTGGTGGAGGCTCCCACCTCGAACTTGGCCTGCTCGGCCGCCAGCGACTCCTCCTGCAACTTGCGCGCTTGGACCGCCGCTTCATAGGACGAACGCGCGCGGCCCATGGCGATGAGCGCGTCCTCCACCTCGAGGCGCGCCTGGTTCTCGAATTGCCGCAGGCGGATCTGCGACTGCTTGAGTTGCAGCTCATCGCGCGCCAGGTCCGCCTCCGCAATCCGGTTGTGCAAGGGCAAGGACATCTGCAGACCGATCCCGTAAGTGGGGTACTTGCGCGCCAACACCTGTTCGAGCACCGTGCCGTATCCGCCGGTGAAGCCGGGGTTGGGCAGCGCGGAGGGGTTCACGGCGCCTGCCAGGCCGTTATTCTGCATGGTTCCCACCAGGTCGACTTCAGGGCGGGTGGCGCTCCTGGCGCCTTCGAGGCCGATCTGCGAATTCTCGATTTGCAGGCGCGCCTGCCCCAGGTCGGGCCGGTTCGCCAGCGCTTCCGAGATCAGGTCCTGAATGGGGCGGGTCTCGTCCTTCTCCGGTATGGCCAGCGTGTCGGTGGGGATGATGTGCGCGGCCCGCACCTCGGGGTCTTCATTCCCGCGCCTGGTCAGCACGTTCTTGAGGATGGCCTCTTCCTCCTGGAGCAGGCCGCGCGCATTGATGAGGTCCTGGCGCGTGGAGAAGACCTGCGCGTTGGCGCGCGTCATCTCGACCGGGGCGAGCGTGCCTTCGTCCACCTGCGCCCTGGTATCGGAGTAGAGCTTCTCGGCCAGGGCCGCGGTCTCCTGCTTGACCTTCTGGTCTTCGTAAAGCGCCACGAAATCGGTATAGAGACGAATCACACCGTAGACCGAGGCGACGAGCTGCTGCTGGAACAACAGGCTCATTATTCTGCGTTCATTTCCGGCAATGCGGATGAACCGGCGGTTGAGGGCCATTCCGAAACCGCGCCGCAGCGGCTGTGTCACGGTGAAGCCGAGGCCCGAGGCGGTAAACGGAGTGTATCCATAATTCAGCGCATTAACCGACTGGTGATTGTTGCTGAAGCTGAGCGCCGCCTGCGCGCCGGTGGAGAAGCCCTGCTGGATTCCGGCGTTGGCGAGCGTGGTGTTGCTCACCAGGGTGGGGGTGTTGGTGGTCTGGATGCTCACCTCGGGCGCGGTCTGGTGGGTCCAATTCAGCAGCCCGGCAACCACCGGATCGTAGCCCGGCACGACGGTCCCGCTCGATTGCGGAATGCCGCCCTGCATGGACAGGTTGGTTTGCGGCGCGGCCAGCACCCCCAATTCGAGCGCGTTGGTGGTCACGGAGCTTCCGGAGGTGGCACGCCCCACGACGGCGGCGCTGGTTAGCACGGGGCTGAGCGTCCCGCCCACGCCCGCGGGCGCTTCCGCCAGGGTGAAGTTCAAGCCGCGCAGCGTGCCGCCGCCTTTGGCGCGCAGCAGCTCCGCGTCCGCGACCGGCAAAGCGGAGCGCTCGAGCTCGATATCGAGATTGTTCTCGATGGCCAGCGCCAGCGCATCCTGAAGCGACAGGTAGAGGTTGCCGGCGCGAACCAGCTCGTGGACCCGCGGCGAGTTCTGGAAGCTGTCCTGGGGCGCGGCCATGCCTGGGCCCGCGCAGAGGAGAGACGCAAGCAAAATGCGTAGCAAGAGCGCCGGTGTGAGTGCCGGCGCGGCAGGCAGGAGTGCCTGCGCCACGAAATCCGGGCTGAGACTTGATTTGCACATGGTGGGAGACTTCTTACGAATGGCTTGCCGGGGCCGCCGTTCCCGGAGCCGCCACCGGCTTCACTTTGGCGCCTTCCCGGATGGCGTCGCTGGGGTTGACCACCAGTTGCTGCCCGTCTTCGAGACCGGAGAGCACTTCCAGGCGATCGCCGAAGTCGCGGCCCAACTGGATGCGCGCGAAATGCACGCGGCCGTCGGGCGCCACAACGGCCACCTGCGGGCCGTCGCTGCGCACCACCAGGGTGTCGCCGGGAATCAGCAGCGGAGGATTTTTCCTGGGAACCGAGAGGTCCACCTGCGCGTACATGCCGGGCATCAGCAGGGCGTTTGGGTTAGAAACCTGCACTTCCACCAACAGGGTGCGGGTAGCGGGGTCGAGCGCATTGGCGGTACGGGTGACGGCGCCGGGGAACCCGTGGCCCGGCAAATCGGGAATGACGAGCACGGCCTGCTGCCCCACGCGCACGGACCCGGCATCGGCCTGGGGAACATTCAAATAGGTGCGCAGCCGGCCGGTCTGGGCGATGCGGAAGAGCAGGGTATTGCCCTCGTTGACGAGGACTCCGGCCTCCACGTTACGCAGCGTGATGACGCCCGCAAACGGAGCGCGCACGGTCTGGTACGCCAGGAGATCGTTGAGGCGCGCCACGTTGGCCTCCACCGCGGAAACATTGTTACGCGCCGCGGCGACGGCCTTTTCGAGCGCCTGGATGTTGGCCTGTTGGGCAGCCCATTGCGCCTGGTAGGTGTCGTTCTCCTGGCGCGAAACCACGCCCTTCTTGGAAAGATTCTCCCAGCGCTGGGCGGTCACCCGCGCCAGGTTCTCATTGCTGTGGCCCTGCTGGAGCGCCGCTTGGGCCTGTTCGACCGTGCTATTGGCCTGATCGACCGTGGCCTTGGCCTGGCGGATTTGCTGGTTCAGTTCGGGAGCTTCGATTTCGGCCAGAACCTGCCCCTCTTTCACCCGGTCGCCGATATCGGCGTAGCGCCGCTTGATATAGCCGCTGGCGCGCGCCAGGACCGGCGCTTCCGTGACGGCCTGGATATTGCCCGGCAGGACCAGGCTGGTCTTGGCCTCCGCGCGCTTCACTTTCTGCACGTTCACCACGGGCAGGCTGTCCGCCGCGACTTTCGATTCCGCCGCCAGCACCGATTCGCGACGCCGCCGCGGCAGGTAACCGGCGAAAAACCCGGCGGCCACCAGCACCACCAGCAGCAGGGCGAGCACCAGCAGAGTGAGGCGCGACGGCCCCGGGCGCTTCAGGTCATCGGTGGGATGGATCTGGTTCATGGCAAGTCCTCAGGTGGCATGTCGTCCCGCAAGTATTCGTGTTCTTCCTCGGCCATCCTGCGCGCGTAATCGACGGGTGGTTTCTGGCGCAAGAAACTGTACACCAATGGAACCACAAACAGGGTGGTGATGGTAGCCAGGATCAGGCCCCCGATGACGGCGCGGCCGAGCGGCGCGTTCTGTTCCCCGCCCTCGCCCATCCCCAGGGCCATCGGCAACATGCCGATAATCATGGCCAGGGCGGTCATCAGCACCGGACGAATGCGAGTATAACCGGCGGAGAGCGCCGCCGCGCGCGCGTCCAGACCTTCGGCCCGCTGGTCGTTGGCGAAGACCACCAGCAGAATACTATTGGCAGTGGCCACGCCGATGCACATGATGGAGCCCATGAGCGAGGGCACGCTGAAGGTGGTCTGGGTGATGAAGAGAATCCAGACGATGCCGGCCAGGGCACCCGGCAGGGCCATCAAAATGATGAACGGGTCGAGCCACGACTGGAAATTGACGGCCATCACGAGATAGACCAACACCACGGCGAAAATCAGCCCCAGGCCCAGACGGAAGAACGATGACTCCATGGTGGTCACCTGGCCGCGCAGGACGAGGGTGGTGCCGCGCGGCAGGTTTTGGGAAGCCTGCCGGACGATTTTCTCGACCGCCGAGCCCACGGCGCCAAGGTCGCGGCGGTCCACGTTGGCATACACGTCGAAGACCGGTTGCACGTTGTAGTGGTTTACGATTTCGGGTGCGATGCCGCGCGATACGTCCGCGAGGTTCTCGAGCAGTTGGACTCCGCCGGTCATGGTCCCGGGGTTGCCATAGGCGGCCGTGGCCTGGCTGGGCCCGGCGCCCACGGCGGAGACCCCCGCGTTGGCGGTTCCCGCCAGCGAAGCCGGGGTGGTCGAGAGGATGGCGCCGGCGGGGCTGGTCAGCGGCGTTCGCATCAGGGCAGCGAGTGAATCGATGCGGTATTGCGGCGTCTGCACGGCCACATTGTAAGTGACGCCGGTCGACCAGTCGAGCCATTGAGTGGGAGAAACCTGGCTGCTGGAGCTGAGCGATACCAGCAGGCTAGTGCTCACATCCCTCTGGGTGAGGCCCACCATCCCGGCCTTGCTGCGGTCCACAGCGACCCGGATTTCCGGATAGTCCACCACCTGGTGNNCGGCCGACCACCTGGACATCGATGGGAGCGGGCAGGCCGAAGTTCAAAATCTGGTTGGTGATGTTGGCGGCTTCGAAGAAAAACACCATGTCCGGAAATTTCTCATGCAGCCGGCGGCGGAGCTGATCGGTGTACCCGGCCACGGAACCGTGCTCCTCGGGCTTGAGCGCGATGAGGATATCGCCGTCGCTCACCCCCAGAGTCGGGTTGTCGCCGAAGGCCAGGTTGAAACCGCCGAACGGGATGCCGATGTTGTCGATGATGTCATCGATCTCGCGCGNNACCAGCACCAGCGCGCGATGATCCAGACACCAGTGCAACAGCGAGGCGTAGGACTCCCGCATCCGCTCAAAGCCGCGATTGAAAAAGCCCCTGCCGTGGGCCGTCTTCATTTCCGAGCGGAGCATGAAGTGCGCCATGGTGGGGACCAAAGTGCGGGAGAGAAAGTACGATGCCATCATGGCGAACACCACCGCCATGGCCAAGGGCGTGAACAGGTATTTGGCCGCGCCGGTGAGCAGCAGCACCGGAACGAACACGATGCAGATAGCTAGGGTGGAGACGAAAGCCGGGACGGCGATCTGCTGCGAGCCGTCGAGCACCGCTTGGATGAGCGGTTTCTTCATGGCCATGTTGCGGTGGATATTCTCGATGGCCACGGTGGCGTCGTCCACCAGGATGCCGACCGCCAGGGCCATGCCGCCCAGCGTCATCACGTTGACCGTCTCGCCGAACAGGCTCAGCACCATGAGCGACGCGAGAATGGAAAGCGGTATGGAAATGCAGACGATCACCGTGCTGCGCCAGCTCCCCAGAAACATCAGGATCATCAGGCCCGTGAGAAACGCCGCACTGACGGCTTCGCGGACCACGCCGTTGATGGCCGCGCGCACGAACACGGACTGGTCGAACAACAGCCGGACGTGCAGCTCCGGAGTCAGCCCGGCCAGTATCCTGGGAAGAGTCTTCTTGACATTGTCCACTACCGCCAGCGTGGAGGCCTTCCCATTTCTCAACACGGTGAGAAGAGCGCCGCGGCGGCCGTTGGTCCGGACCACGCTGGTCTGCACGGTATAACCGTCGCGGACTTGCGCGACATCCCCGAGGTAGACCGTGGCGCCGTTGACGACCTTGACGGGCATGCGATTCATCTCGTCGAGGGTGCGCGGGCTGCTGTTGAGCTTGATCTGGTAATCCTTGTCCCCGATCTTGGCGGTGCCGGCCGGCAAAATCAGGTTCTGATTGCCCAGGGCGCTGGAGATATCGGACGGGGAGAGTTGCTTGGCGAACAGGGCGTCGGGATTGAGATCGACCATCACCGTGCGGAATTTCCCGCCAAACGGAAGCGGAACGGCGGCCCCCTGAATAGTAGCCAACTGGGTGCGGATGAAGTTCTGGCCGAGATCGAACAGTTGCTGCTCGGCCAGGCTATCGCTTTGCAGGCCTAATTGCAGAACGGGAACGGCTGAAGCGTCGTACTTGATGATGTTGGGCGGGGTGGTGCCCGGAGGAAGGACGCGCAGCAAAGTCTGCGCGATGGCCGTTACCTGCGAGAGCGCGACCTCGACCTTGGCATTGGGCTGGAAGTAGACCCGGATGACGGAAGCGCCGGTGTAAGACTGGGACTCGATGTGCTCGATGTCGTTGACGGAAGTGGTCATGGAGCGCTCGAAGATGGTGACGATGCGCTTTTCCATCTCTTCGGGCGAAAGGCCGTTGTAGCTCCAGACGATGCTGACGACCGGGATATCGATATAGGGAAAGATATCGACCGGCATGGTGAGGATGGCGGTCACGCCGAGAATGGCGATCAGGAGCGAGACCACAACAAAGGTATAGGGCCGCCGTAGGGCTAATCGAACGATCCACATGGTTTAGGCACGGGAAGGGGCTAACACCTCATGATATCCGATGATACCGGCAAAGTAGTGCGGCTAGCCCTTTCGAGCCATCAAAACCCGGGGGAAACCCGGTGAGGGAAACCCGGTGACAGACGGAACGTTTCCGGGTTTTCACGGAAGGTGCCCTCACTCGCCGGCGAAAACCAACCGCCCCTGACCGGGTTCAGCCTGCCGTTTGCGAGGCCGGCCCCCTTTCCGGGCGGTCAACAACCGTCCCGTGCCTTGCTCCAATTGCCGGATGAACTCCAGCGATCCCAGTGGACGCCCGTTATGGGTGTACAGACGGATGTGCTCGTCTTCCTCATCCGCCCCGCTGGCACACGCCAGGAATTCCCGCCACTCCTCCGCGCTCCACCGGTTGCGCCACATCTCGAGGTCCACCAAACCGTCCGAAAATCCTTCATTGCAATGCACCCGGGCGCTCGACCACAGATAGGATTCCGCCTGAACCGCCATCTGCGCCCTGACCGGATTGCGCTCAATGTAGCGGAGTGCGGTCCAGAGGTGGTTCTCATCCATGGGGCACGAGTAGTAGCGGCCTTGCCAAACGTGCCCGCTGGCCGCTCTGCGGGCATTGAGATACGCCGCATATTGCCCGTGCGCACAGCGCAAGACCCGCGGCATGGAGTCGAGCCGCCGCGGAAGCGCGATCAGATGGATGTGGTTCCGCATCAGGCAATACCCCAGGATGTTCAGCCGGTAAAGGCGCGCGAACTCCTGAAGCAGACTCATGTAGACGAGGCGATCGCTATCCGTCTCAAAAACCGTCCGCCGGGCGTTCCCCCGTTGGGTGACGTGATACGGCGTATCGACGGCCAACACTCGAGCAAAACGTGGCATACGGAATGTAGTGCCGCGCCGGCGCGACATTCTCAAAGAAAACCGGGAAACGTTCCGTCTGTCACCGGGTTTGTCACCGGGTTTGTCACCGGGTTTTGTAAAGCGTAAGATGGGGATCATGCACCTCACCAGACGAAGCGCCATGGGGCTTTTGGCGGGCGCCATCCCCGCCGCCAGGCGCGCGGCCGCGCAGCCGGCCACCGGCCTCGAAATCCAGAAAGGCCCGTTCGTGGGCACGCGCGACTCTCTCAAGGCCTACCGCGTCCCGGAGTGGTTCCGCGACGCCAAGTTCGGCATCTGGGCGCATTGGGGGCCGCAATCGGCGCCCGAGCAGGGCGACTGGTATGCCCGCAAGATGTATATCGAGGGCGACCCCGCTTACAAGTGGCACCAGCAGCACTTCGGCCCTCAGTCCAAGGTCGGGTTCAAGGATGTGATCCCCACCTTCAAGGGCGAGAAGTTCGACCCCGAACACCTGATGGATCTCTACCAGAAGGCCGGCGCGAAGTACTTCTTCAGCATGGGGGTACACCACGACAACTTCGACATGTGGAACTCCAGGCATACGCGCTGGAACGCGGTGAACATGGGTCCGAAGAAAGACGTCGTGGGGCTGTTCCGCCAGGCCGCGCTCAAGCGAGGCATGAAGTTCGGCGTGAGCGAGCACCTGTGGATCAGCTACAAGTGGTTCGGCACCAGCCACGATTCCGACAAGACCGGCGAGTACGCCGGGGTCCCCTACGACGGCAACGATCCCAAGAACTTCGACCTCTATCACGACCTGCCCAAAGATTATCCGGCCCAGTTTTCGTGGGACGACAAGGGCATTCCCGACACGTGGAAGCGCCACTGGTTCGACCGCATCAAGGATCTGGTGGACAACTACCAGCCCGATATCCTGTACACCGACGGCGCGCTCCCGTTCGAGGAATACGGCCTCAGCCTGGTGGCGCATCTTTACAACGAGAGCGCCCGCCGGCACGGCGGCAAAGTGGAAGCGGTCTACAACAGCAAACTGAAAGAGGACTGCGCCGAAGGCACGTGCGTGCTGGATCTCGAGCGCGGCCTGGCGGACGCCATTGCGCCCAACCCCTGGCAGACCGATACTTGCATCGGCAACTGGCACTACCAGCGCGACGTCAAGTACAAGTCGCCCAAGACGGTGATCGATATGCTGGTGGATATCGTGAGCCGGAACGGCAACCTGCTGCTGAACTTCCCGCTGCCCGGGAGCGGCGCGCTGGACGACAGGGAACTGGCCATTCTCGCGGAGATTACCAAGTGGATGGCGGTGAACAGCGAAGGCATCTATGCCACGCGCCCGTGGAAGATCTTCGGCGAAGGCCCCGGCACCGAGATGAAGGGCACGGGGCGGTTCAACGAGAACGGCCGCAAGGATCTTACCGCGCAGGACGTTCGCTTCACCACCAAGGGCAAGACGCTGTACGCCTTCCTGATGGGTTGGCCGGCGAAGCAAGCGGTGGTTGCCTCGCTGGCGGCCAAGGGAAAACTGGAGGTTGGCAAGATCCGCAACGTGGAGCTGCTGGGGTACAAGGGCAAGCTGAAGTGGACCCAGGACGAAGCCGGTCTGAAGGTCGAGCTACCCGTGGAGAAGCCCAGCGATCACGCGGTCACGTTGAAGGTGGCGCTGGGGTAAGAGCGAATAACCAGCGCGCTAGAATGGAAGCTATGGGGAATTGGCAAGAGCGCATCAGCGTCAATCCGGCGGTCTGCCATGGCAAGGCGTGCGTCCGAGGCACCCGAGTCATGGTGTCCGTGATTCTGGATAATGTCGCCGCGGGAGTGTCGCGTCAGGAGATCCTTGCCAGCTACCCAACTCTGAAAGATCCCGACATTGACGCGGCTCTCGCTTACGCGGCCGAACTGACGCGCGAGGGTACAGCCCAGCTCCCTCTGGAAATCAGCGCTTGAAATTCAAGATCGATGAAAACCTGCCGGTCGAGGCCGCGGTGGTGCTTCGTGAGGCGGGGTTCGAGGCGGATACGGTGGCAGAAGAGCACCTTTCGGGGGCAGACGATTCGACCGTCGCCGGGGCGGTGCGATCTGGGGTGCGTGTCTTGGTGACGCTGGATCGCGATTTCGGCGACATCCGGAATTTTCCTCCGGGTGAACACGCCGGCATTGTCATTCTGCGGCCAAAGAGCCAGGACAAAGCAACGGTCATGGCTCTTCTACGGAGAGTGGCATTGGCTCTGAAGAACCGTGCGCCGGTCGGAGAACTGTGGATCGCGGAGCCGGACCGCATCCGTTTCCGCGCAGGTTAGGATTCCGGCAGGGGCGAAATATCGCCATCGGCAACCGCGTTGGGTTTCAGCGCTCAACGCTTTCTTACGCCCCTAACCGGGGCTGGCGGATTCCGTGACCGGAACCCCAGCGCTCACGCGCTGGGCTACTTTCTGGCGCCCCTGTGGGGCTGGGCATGCCTCACCCTTTCTTGAGCGCCTCCAGGATGCGCGCGGGCGTCATCGGCAGTTGCAGCAGCCGCGCGCCTACAGCGTCGTAGATGGCGTTGGCGACCACCGCGCCCGAGGTGATGATGGGCGGTTCGCCGCACCCCAGCGCGGGCTGGCCGGGGTTATCGATGATGATGGTCTCGATCTTGGGCAGCCACGAGAAACGCGGGATCTGATAGGTGTCGAAGTTGTGGTCGAGCACTTCGCCGTCCTTGAAGCGCACCTCCTCGGTGAGGGAGTAGCCCAAGCCCATGGTGATGCAGCCTTCCATCTGCTGGCGCAAGCCGTCGGGATTGACGATGAGGCCCGCGTCGAGCGCCGTGACCACTCGCTTGACCTGCACGCTGCCGGTGGTCTTGTTGACGGCCAGCTCCGCCATGGTGGCGACGTAGGTGTTCGAATAAATGCCGCAGGCGACACCGACGCCGCGTCCGCTGGGCGTCTTCCCCGGCTTCCAGCCAAACTGTTTGGCCACGGTTTCGAGGGCGCGGCGCATGCGCGGGTCGGTGAGATGGCTGAGGCGGAACTCGAGCGGGTCCACGCCGGCCTTGGCCGCTAGAATGTCGATGTGCGATTCGCGCGCGAACGTGTTGGTATTGACCGAGGGCGCGCGCCAGGGACCAACGCTGAACGGGTGCATGCCGGGAGGGTTGCCTCCCTGCCAGCCGCCGGCCGAGACGGTGTGATGGTTGGGGATGTCGTAGAAGGGCGCCGCCTCGCGCTCGCCGGCCGCGTAAACTTTCGCATCCCAGAAAGCGATCTTCCCGGCCGCGGTCAGGCCGGAGCGGATCTTCACCACGGCGGCCGGCCGGAAGGTATCGTAGAAGAACTCCTCGGCGCGGTCCCACACTACTTGCACGGGTTTGCCGGCGGCCTTCGCCAGGCGCGCCGCTTCGACGGCCTGCGGCGCTCCGCTCTTCCCGCCAAAGCCACCGCCCACATAGGGGGTGATGATGCGCACGTTGTCCGGCTGGATGCCGAGAGCCTGCGCCACCGCGGGCTTCACCGAGAAGGGCGCCTGNNCGCGTGCGCCACGTAGCTGTTGAGATAGGTTTCGTCGACGATGGTTTTGGAGAGCCTCTCGCCTCCTTCGACGTTGCCGCCGTTGCCCACCACCTGGGGTTGCGGCGCAGTCTGGAGCAGGTGGTCGAAGATGGTTTTGTCGTCCAGGCCGGTGTGCGGGCGATCGAATTGCGCCTTGATCAGCCCCAGCGCCTCTTCGGCCATGTCGCGTCGTTCGTGGAGCACGGCGATCAGGTCGCCATCGCGCACCACGCGCACGCCGGGCAGTTTTTCAGCGGCGCTGGTGTCGACGTTTTTCAGGGTCGCGCCGTGCGCCGGGGGCCGAAGAATTCGCGCGTGGAGCATCCCGGGTAGAGTGAAGTCGCCGGCGTACTTGGCCTTGCCGGTGACCTTCGCAAGCGCATCCTTGCGCCGGGGCGATTTGCCGATGATGGTGAACGCCTCCACGGGCTTTACCGGCACTTTCTCGAGATGCCGTTCGATGCGCTTGCCCTGAACCAGTTGCGCGTAGGTGACGCGCTTGTCCGGCGCCAGGGGGTCGGTGATTACGCCGGCCTTCACTTGCAGCCGCTCGGCCGGTGCCTTGAACTGCTCGGCGGCCATTTGGAGAAGGACCGCCCTGGCTTCGGCTCCGGCCGCGCGCACGACGGGGCCCAGATACCGGATGCACATGGAGCCGAACGTGCCCATGTCGTAGGGGCAGAGGTCAGTGTCGCCCATCACCATGTCCACGGAGTCGAAGGGGACGTCCAACTCCTCGGCGAGGAGTTGTGCCAGTGCGGTCATGGCCCCCTGGCCCAGTTCCACCTTGCCGACGAGACAGGTGACCCGGCCCTCGGCGCCGATGCGAAGGTAGGCGTTGAAATCGGTGGGACCGGCCTGGCGGCCGGGCAACCGGGCCGGCTCCTGGAAGGCGTCCAGATCGACCCCGAAGAACACGAACAGGCCGGAGCCGGCCACGGCGAAGAAATCACGGCGTCTCACAGCGCACCTCCTTTCGCCGCGCCCGCGGCTTCCTGGATGGCCTCGACGATGCGAACGTGCGCGCCGCAGCGGCACAAGTTATCCTCCATGTGCTGGAGGATCTGGGCGCGCGTGGGCTGGGGCGTCTTGAGCAACAGCGCATAGGCGTTGAGGAGCATCCCCGACGTGCAGTAACCGCACTGAAATGCGTGATGCTTCAGGAACGCCTCCTGGATGGGGTGAAGCTTGTCCCCGTTGGCCAAGCCTTCGATGGTGACGACGNNCACGGTGCAGGCGCCGCACAGCCCTTCGCCGCAGCCGAACTTGGTGCCGCTAAGGTCGAGATCCGAGCGCAGCACCCACAGCAACATGCGCTCGTCATCGGTGGTCACGCGCGCCGGCTTGCCGTTGAGCGTGAATGAAATGGTCCGCTGCATAGAACCTCCCGAAGGCGAATCTGAGTT
>PLMF01000160.1 GCA_003142355.1 Bryobacterales bacterium | reverse complement strand
GGCGGAACCGCCTGCCCCACCTCTGAAAATGCAGGACTTGTTGTGGTGGCGCGGGCAGTTCGGTTAGGCACACTTGGCCTCGAACGTGGTCAGCAGAGGATGCCCGCCCACGTCCAGAGGAAACTCCTCCAGATAAAGCTCCGTGGCTTCCTTTAGGTTAGCCACGGCGTCCTCGACCGTCGTCCCCTGGCTGACGGTGCCCACGTCCGGACACTCAGCCACCCACAGGTCTTCTTCCTTGTGCAGAATCGCGGTGAAGGTTCTGGTATCCATTTGATGACGATTATAGCTCTGTCGCGCGCGTTACCAGGCCAGGGCCAGGGCGGGGCAGCGGGGGTCGGCGCCGGCGCTCACGGTGCCGGTTGCGGCTTCCACCAGGATGCCCGCGCTGTTATTCATCGACCATGGGCCGCGCATGGTCACCTTGTGGCCGCGGCGCTCCAGGTCGGCGCGCACGGCATCGGGGATGCGGCCTTCCAGCCAAAGGTCGCCCGGATACATGGTATGGGGGAAGGGCGAGGCGGGAAAACTGCGCGTGGACCAGCGGGGGGCTTCGATGGCTTGCTGCATGTTCATCCCGAACTCGACGATGTTCAGCAAGGTCTGCATGGTGCGCATGCACTGGTCGTCGGCGCCGGGGCTGCCGGTCACCAGGAAGGGCTTGCCCGCCTTGAGCACGAGCGTGCCTTGGAGCGTGCTGCGCGGGCGCTTGCCGGGCGCGAGCGCATTGGCATGGCCGGGAACGAGCGAGAAATAATCGCCGCGGCAATTAAAGATAAACCCCAGGTTGCCGATTACCACCTTGGTGCCGAAGGCGCTGTGCAGGCTGGGCGTGAAGGAGATCATGTTGCGCTCTTTATCCACCACGGCGATGTAGCTGGTGTCGCCCTCGTGATCGGCGTTCCCGCTCAGGTTCACATCGCGGGGGCGGGCGACCGGCTCGAATCCGGGGGTGAATGGCGCGGGGTCTCCAGGCCGAAATTCGAGCGATGCTTTAGCGGGATCGATGAGCTTCCGGCGCGCGGCGGCGTACGGGTTCGAGAGCAGACCCGCGTAGGGGATGGGGATGAAATCCATGTCGCCGAGGAAGGTGTCGCGGTCGGCCATGGCGAGCTTGATGGCCTCGGCCGAGGTGTGGATGTAGTCGGCGGAGTTGAGCCCCATCTTTTTGAGGTCGTAGTCCTCGAGCATTTTAAGCGCGAACAGCTCGGCGGGGCCCTGGGTGGCGGAGGCGTTCTTGTAGACGGTGTAGCCGCGGTAGTCGATGGAGACCGGCTCTTCCACTTTGGCGGTGTAGGCGGCGAAATCTTCATAGCGGAACAGGCCGCCGTTGTCCTCCGAGAAGCGGGCCATCTCGCGGGCGATGTCGCCCCGGTAGAAACGGTCGCGGGCGGCCTTCAGCGCGGCCTGGCGGCCCTGGGAAGCGGCCTGCTTCTCGGCGTCAACCAGGCGGCGAAGGGTGCGGGCCAGGTCGGGGTTCTTCCAGACCTCGCCGTCGTTCCAACTGCGGCCGTCGGGAGGGGCGTAAACGCGGGCGCTGGTGGGATATTTGCGGAGGGCCGGCGAATTCAGCGTGCGACCCATGGGAACGCCGCGCTCGGCCAGCTCGATGGCGGGCGCCAGCAATTCGGCGAAGCTCCCGGTGCCCCAGCGCGAGAGCAGGATGTACCAGGCATCCACGACGCCGGGCACGGTGCCCGCGAGCAGCGAATCATCGACCGGGATCTTGCCGCCCTGGTTGGCCTGGTACCATTCGATGGTGGCGAGTTTGGGCGCGGTGCCTTCGGCATTGAGCGAGAACACCTTCTTCTGTCTGGCGTCGTAGATGAGCAGGGTGGCGTCGCTGCCGATGCCGTTCATGTTGGGCTGCACGACGCCCAGCACGGCCTGGCCGGCGACAATGGCATCGAAGGCATTGCCGCCGGAGCGGAGGACGCGTTCCGCGGTGAGAGTGGCCTGCGGCATCATGGAAGCGGCGGCATATTCCGTACCGCGAACCAGTTGCTTCATGGTCTGGGTTTGTGCGCTGAGAGACGTCACTGCAACCAGAGACAGCGCCAAGGCTATTTTGCGAATCATCTTGCCTCCTCGAAAACGCTTAGTATCTCAAATCGGCGCAGCGGGACCAAGCGGGGGGAGCTTTCCAGCCAGTTCCGGTTCACTCTTTATGGTTCCAGTACTCGTGTGACTCTGGAGAGCAGATTATCCTTGCAATCTACTCCCTCTATTTGTATTCTCAGGAGGTACGGGTGGTAGGACGCACAACCGCCTGAGTCGGACTGAGGTACAAACATGCGAAGAATCATCGGAATGGCGCTGATCATGGCTGCGACTGCGGCGATGGCCCTGGCAGTAGAGGCACCCGAGATCGATCCCGGATCGGCGACCAGCGCGCTGGCTCTGTTAGCAGGGGCGGCGCTCATCATTCGGGGCCGGCGCAGAAACTAGGCGTCTGGCGTCAGTTCATAACGGACACACGCCGTTCGCGAAGAATGGCGTGTGTCTTTTTCATTTCTTCCCTTGGCTCAAACCTCTGGCGTCTATCCCGGTTGGTTCTCTCAGGCGGTGATTCGGCGCGCTTCGCTGCTGGCCCTTCTTCTGATCCTGGAACTGCTGGTGTTATCGGTCTGGCTGGATAATGCCTCCCTCAGCCGCGCCGCGGGGTTTGCCTGGCTGATTGGCCGATGGGGAGCGTGGACGGCGCGTTTCGTGGTCGTGTTCGCCGTCTTCTTTTTGATCTTCGGCTATCCAAAAGCCCGGAACTCGTTTCAGTCCATCTCTGCACTGCTCCGCGAAACTCCCATCTCGTGGAGCCTTCTGGCGGGTCACTTCTGCTCCGTGGTGGCCTTTGCCGGACTTTCGGTTCCGCTGTATGCAAGTCCATCCCGGATTTCGGGTAACCTCGTGGGCGGCGCCTGGCTGGCGGCGGGCGCGCTGGCCGTAGCCCTGGCCGGCTGTGCGTTCGCGCCTCCCAAGCTGTGGATGAAGGCTGCCCGGGCGACAGGTAACGCCTGGATTTACGCGTCGGCCGCGGGTCTTTCGGCTTGTTTGCTGGGAGCCGCCAGCCGGCTGATGTGGGCTCCGGCGGCGCACCTCACCTTCCTTATCGTGAAGACGATTCTGCGCGGTTTCGTCTCCGGGGTGATCGCCGATCCATCGACTCACAGCATTGGCAGCCGGGGGTTCCACGTGGAGATCGCGGCGGAGTGCTCGGGGCTGGAGGGCGTTGGGCTGATTCTCGCCTTTGGCGCGGCGTGGCTGTGGCTGTTCCGGCGCGAATTCCGGTTTCCGCGCGCCCTGCTGCTGATCCCCGCCGGCGTAGCCGCGATTTTTCTGATGAACGCCCTGCGCATCACGGCTCTCATCCTGATCGGCGCGGCCGGCGCGCCGGGGGTGGCCACGGGAGGATTTCACTCGCAGGCCGGGTGGATCGTGTTCAACGCCGTGGCGGCCGGCTTCGCTCTGACCGCGCAGCGCCTGCCGTGGGTAACAGTCCCAGGCCGCACAGCCACTCGACCGGCGCGTTCCGCGGAGAATCCCACGGTCCCATACCTGGCGCCCTTGCTGACGATCCTCGCGGCGGCCATGATCTCGCGCGCCGCCTCCAGTGGATTCGAATGGCTCTACCCGCTGCGCTTCTTCGCGGCGGCAGGGGTCTTATGGTTTTACCGCCGGAAATATGCGGCACTCGACTGGAAATTCGGCTGGATGGCGGCGGCCATTGGCACTCTGGTTTTTGCGATGTGGATGGGGTTGGACTGGGCGCGGGGCGGCGGCGCGAACGCGGGAATCGCATCGGGTCTGGCCGGCCTGCCCGCTCCCGCCCGCGCCGGCTGGCTTACCTTGCGGACCCTGGCAGCCGTGGTCACGGTCCCCATCGCCGAGGAACTGGCGTTCCGCGGCTTCCTGTTGCGACGCCTGGTATCGGCGGATTTCGAGTCGGTCGACTGGCGGCGGTGGGCGTTCTTCCCGGTGCTGATTTCTTCGGTTGCTTTCGGCGTCTTGCACGGCGACCGCTGGCTGGCGGGGACGATGGCGGGCGTGCTCTACGCCGCCGCGCTCCACTGGCGCGGACGCATCGGCGACGCCGTGGCGGCGCATGCCGTCACCAATTTGTCGCTGGCCGCGTGGGTTCTCATGAGCGGCAACTGGGGTCTGTGGTAAGCCGGGGGGCGATCACTTCGGAGTGGATACGGTGTCTCCGACTCTGGCCGGAGCGGATCCCGTGAACTTGCCGACGGCCGACGCCTCGTCCACTTCGGTGATGACGATCGAGCCGACCGAATCCTCGACGGTGCGGATCACCTTGCCGGTGCCCGGGTCTTTCACCTCGCGCACCTTGCGCCGAATGTCGAGCATGTCGCCGATCTTCACACCGGCTTTCGAACCGATATTGATGATCACGGTGCCGTCGGGCGAAGCATCCGCCACCAGTCCGCTAATCTGCATGACGGTGATGGGCAGCGCCGCGGCCTTGGCATCCAATTGCTGGGCCAGGTCGGCGACGGCCTTGGTAACGGCTTCGCCGAGGATGGTGGCGCCAAAGTTGCTGGATTTCATGTCGATCCCGCCCCCACCCGCCCCATAGCCGCCGCCGCCCGCTCCGATGAGGCCCGTGCCCGAGCGGGACGACTGGCCTCTGCCGGAGGCGCTAGCGAGGATTTCGGCGGTGCTGGTATCGATCATTCGGGCGGTGATCTGCACCACCGCGGTGGACTGGCTCTTGCGCACGCCACCGATGCCGAAGCGCCCCGTGACGCCGCCCAGCGCCCCGCCGCCGACGTTGGTGCTCTTATCGTCGCGGCCGAACTGGGTGATGCTGCCGATGATGATGGTGTCCACGCCGAGGATGCGCGCGATCTTGGCCGCGGTGTTGGCGTCGGCGCGATCACTGTTGGAGAAATTCTGCTCGGCCAGAATCTTATCGAGAGCCGCCCGCTCGATGACGCGGTATGTGCCGTCCGAGACCAGCTTGTCGACCAGAAGGTCGGTAATGCCCTTCCCGACATCCTGATCGGTACCGAAGATCGACGCTACGGTGCTGCGCACGGTGCCATAGTCGAAGTTCATCACGGCCACGCGCTTCTTTTCCTGGGCCTGCGCGGTGGTCAGGGCCGTCAGAACCACCAGAACTACCGCTGATTTACGGAACATGGATACCTCCATCAAACAAACATATTGAAATTGCCAGACAGAGTCAACCGTCAATTGCCGCCCGGACGCGTTCGAGAGTTTCGAGCGGGTCGGGCCGGTCCACGCGAATCACCGTGGCGCGCTCGCCGATGGGGCGCCAACGGTGGAACATCCGCGGGGCGGGAAAGCCGGCGAAAATGCCGACCAGCGGCACGCCGCAGGCGGCGGCGACGTGCTGACCGGCGGAGTCGTAGCCCACATACAAGCGGCTGGCGGCAATGATGGCCGCGAATCCGGCGAAGGAGCCTTCCCAAAACGCGGCCTTGACGCCGGAGCGCTGGACGGCGCGATCGACGCGGGCGGCTTCCTCTCCGCCGGCGCCTTTATCGACGACCAGCGCGGCGCCGCCGGCCGCCAGCAACGCCAGGAGCCGCTCTTCGAACGGGTCGGGAATCCGCTTGGCGGGGTTCTCGCCGATTCCCAGGCTGACGGCTGTGTGGGCGCCGCGGGGGTGCCCTCTGTGCCCGCCACTGGGCTCGAGCGCGACATACGGCTTGGCGCCGGGAACGCCGAAGGTTTCCTGGGCCCAGGCAGCCGCGAGTTCGGGAAGGGGGCGGTCGGTCTCGCCGCCGTATGCGCGGCTTTCGAAGAGGTGATCGAATTTCTCCGGGCAAACCGGCAGCAAACCCAGTTGCGTGAGGCGGGAATCGGGATCGATCACCACCGAATCCGGCGCGGCCAGCAGCGCTTCGAGCGGGTCCCAGACGGCCAACCGCTGGCGCAGGCCGCCCCGCGGGTAGGCCAAGTCCGCGTGGCGTAGGCGCGGGTCGCCGGCGAACAGCTCGAAATTCTTGCGCGGCCCCACAAATACGATCTCGGCACGGGGAAAGCGCTGCTTGGCCGCGGCCAGCAGCACGCTGGTGACGGCTACGTCGGCGCCCAGGGTGACGCGCGAGAGCACGAACACGCGATGCGGGTCGCCCAAAATGGGGCGCGGCCGGCGTACGCGCTGGTACCGGGCCACGAGCAGGGCGGGGTCCACATTTTCGGCCACATGGGCCACGGCTTGCGAGAACAGGCGCGCGTAGACGTCGCAGAGCCTCGGCTCGAAGCGGTCCGCCAGACCCTCGACCAGGATACCGAACAGGGCTTGCCCGCCGGGATCCTCGACCAGAACCGGCGGCAATTCCGCGGGAGGCCGGTCGGCGAGACACTGGTCCAGAAGCTCGCGCGCGATCTGGTTACACGAAGTACTTGTCAATCAGGATCCCCAGCTTCTGGCGCGTGTCCGCCGGAACCAGTTTACGATCCGTGATGATGGCGTGGGCCAGGGCCGAGCCACACTTACAGCCGCGGGCCGCAGGCATGGAAGCGACCGCTTCGGCCACCACCTGGCGCGCGTTTTCGGCGTTCTCGATGAGATTGGCGACGATGTCGTTCACCGTCACGGCGTCGTGGTGGGGATGCCAGCAATCGTAGTCCGTCACCATGGCCACGGTGACGTAGCAGATTTCGGCCTCGCGCGCCAGCTTGGCTTCCTGGAGGTTGGTCATGCCGATCACGTCCATGCCCCAACTCCGGTAGACGTTGGATTCGGCCCTGGTGGAGAAGGCCGGGCCCTCCATGCAAAGGTAGGCGCCGCCCTTCTTGATGTTGACGCCCGAAGAGCGGCCGGCGGCTGTCACCACCTCGCTCAGCTCGGGGCAGACGGGGTCGGCGAAGCTGATATGGGCCACCAGTCCCTCGCCGAAGAACGTGGAAACGCGGCCGCGGGTGCGGTCGAAGAACTGGTCGGGGACGATGAAATCCAGCGGCCGGTGCTCCTCCTTGAGCGAGCCCACCGCGCTGAGCGAGATAATGCGCTCGACACCCAGCGATTTCATGCCGTAGATGTTGGCGCGGAAATTCAGCTCCGAAGGAGAGATGCGATGCCCGCGCCCGTGACGCGCCAGAAACGCCACCTGCCGGCCCGCCAGTGTGCCGAGGACATAATTGTCCGAAGGCCACCCGAAGGGCGTTTGGATGGCGGCCTCCTGCTGCGATTCAAATCCGGGCATGGAGTAGAGCCCGCTGCCGCCGATGATTCCGATTTCCGCTTTCAAGTTCCGCTCCCTTCGCCTTAGAGTACTCGGACCGGCGAACTTGATGCAAATGAGTCAAGTTCCATTTCGACGCGGAGACGCGAAGACGCGGAGGAAGAACGCGGAGAGAATGAGAGAATCGAGAGTTTCCGTTTCCCCGGGTTCGAACGCGGAGGGAGCAGAGACACGCGGTGTTAGTGAGGAATTCGCGTAATGCTTGCCAGTCTGAGGCACAGCCTCGCTAGACGATCTCTTCCCTGGCTGCATCCCAGCGCATGGTGCGCTGTTGCCGGTAGCTCTCGACCGCCATGCGGCACGCGATGGAAACGCGGAACCCCAGGTCGAAGGGGCAGTTCGGCTCCTGGCCGGAGCGGATGCAATCGAGGAAATTCTGCATGTGGGCGCGCGGCATGCTGCGGGTGGCGCCCATCATCTCGTTGCCGCCGGGCCGGTTCACCTTTTGCGGGGTATAGCGGATCTGCTGGCTCCGGGAAATGGTGCCGTTGTCGCCGAGTGCGTCCTCGCCCACCTTCAACTGGTCGTTGCCGAAACCGGAATCCCAGGAAAACTGAGTCTCCTCCGCGTGTTCCATGGAGACGTTCATGGTGTCGGGCACTTCGCGGCCGTCTTTCCACAGGTAGAGGCCGCCGGTCATGGTGACCGCTTTCGGAATCTTCAGTCCCAGCGCCTTATACCAGAAAGCGAGCTGGTGGCACATGTTCTCGTAAACGTTGCCGCCGGAATAATCCCAAAAGTAGCGCCAGTTGGTGTACCGGTTGGCGTCGAAATCGTGCGCCGGCGCCTCTCCCAGGAACGATTTCCAGACGATGTTTTCCGCCGTCATGTCGGGATAGACGGGCCTGGCCCACTGCGGCTTGCCATGGGGCGTGTTGCGGTACATATGGGCGTGGATGGCGGTAATTTTGCCCATCAGCTCGGGCTTCAGAAAGCTGGCGGCGTCGGGAACCTGCCCGCTGGAGGCCCACTGGTGCCCGATCTCGACGGTGCGCTTGCCGGCCCGCTGCCAGGCCGCGCGCATCTTCTTGGCGTGCTCCACGGTGAAGGCCATGGTTTTTTCCTGGTAGACGTGCTTGCCGGCGTCGAGCGAGGCCACGAAGTGCTCGCAGTGCAGGTGCTGCGGGGTCGAGATCAGCACCGCGTCGATGCTCTTGTCTTCCAGGAGGTGGCGGTAGTCGAGGTAGGTCTTGGCGTTGGGCGCGATCTTCTTGACGTCTTCCAAACGTTTTGTATAGACGTCGGCGGCACCGGCGCATTCGACGTTTTCGCAGGCCAGCGCTTCACGCAGGATCTCGGTCCCGCGGTCCCCGGGTCCGATGATTCCCAGGCGGATACGGTCGTTGGCGCCGAGCACGTTGGAGGCGGCCAACGTGCCCGCCAGCCCGGTGGCCACTTTGCTCATGAAAACACGGCGAGACTGCATGTAGGGACTCCACTTCGGAGGATCAAACTAATTATACTTGGCGCGGCGACAATGCTGTAGTTGACTTCGGCGATTGGCGGGTCTTTGTAATAGAGGAGATCTGTCATTTGAAGCGGTATCCCGGGTTTTTTGTCTTCATAATCTTGTGCGCCGGAGTTTTGGCGGCGCAGGACGGTGCGGCGCGCCACAGCCTGGAAGCGGGCGGCGGAGGTGTATTTCCGCTCAGCGGCTGGAAAGCCAGCGAGTATTCCGCTGGTCCCGCCGTGCACGCGGGCTACCAACTGCGTCTCCAGAAGTACGTGGCGGTGGAGGCCGGATGGACCGGTTCGTGGCTGCCTGGAACTTCGTGCAGCCGGTTCGGGTGCGAGCACCCGCGGGGAGAGGTCAGCTTTCTGGACTATGGCCTGCGGGGAATCGTTCCGGTAGCCGCCGGGCGGGTGGAGCTGTCGGCCGGGCTGGGCGGCGGCTACATCTGGTATGGGCCCGGTGACGCGCCATACTACAACGGGTCGCTTCTGCAATACTCCGGCAGGGCGACCGTAGCGATCGACCACCACAAACACTTTCGGGTGGGCTTCACCATACGCACCTGGCGCGATCTGGGGCGGCCGATTCAGCAATGGCTATCCACCACCGTGAGCGTGGTCTACGGGTTGGGGACGGTGCGGTAGGAGGTGGCCGGGCCTGGACAATTTGGCTAGTACGCGATGGCGACGACTTGCTATTGGTTATCAGCTAATGATAACCTTCCAGTAGAATGAAGCGGCAGAGCCGGGACCAGAGCGCCGACGTGCTCCTGGATCTCGACGGCCAGGTGCTTGTGGTCGATTCGAAGGGTGACTATTGGGTTCGGTTTTCGGTCTGTCGCGTCACCTCGACAAGGGAGCGGCGTCACGGGCTGAGGTATTCGCTGACGCTCCATGGTCCGGACGGCGGCCGGCTGGTGGGTTTCGACAACGCCCACTCCGTGCCGGCGTCAAAGAGCCCGGGCGGGAAAGGCCGTGGCGGTTACGATCACAAACATCGCTTCCAGACGGTGCGGCCATACCAGTTCAAAGACCCAGCCAGTCTGCTGGGAGATTTCTGGGCCGAGGTAGACAGCGTGCTGATGCAGAAGGGGGTCGTCTGAGATGAAAACGCTGCGCGTTGGTATTGCCAGCTATGAAGAGATGAAGGCGCGTACGCTGGCAATTGCAGGAGGTAAGTACCGGCCCGGCCTCGACGAGCCGAAAGTCTGGTTCTCCTCGGCGGAGAGCTTCGCCAGGATACTATCCGACCGGAACCGCAGTTTGCTTCGGGTGATCGCGGAGTCCGCTCCCCAGTCACTGGCAGAGTTGGCCGAGCTGACAAGCCGCAAGAAGTCGAATCTATCCCGGACCTTGAAAACCATGGAACGTTATGGCTTTGTTCGGCTGAGCCGCGGCGCGCGAGGCACGCTCATCCCTCGGGTGCCCTATCAAAGGATCTCGCTCACATTGCCATTGTCGAAACCGGAGCGCGTGGGGAACGAGGCGGCGTAAGCCAATCGAAACCTGGGCCTCCCTGATAGCCTCCGATTGTTCGACCCACCCAGGAGCAAGCCCAGAACCATACTCCCCGCCTGTAGAACCGCGATGTTCGTTTGGACCTCTTCCGTCTTTGACAGCCGGCCCTATTGTATTTACAATGTAAAGGTGACTTTCGATTGGGATGCCGCGAACATCCAGCACCTCACGCGGCACGGCGTCACGCCGAAGGAAGCGGAACAGGCGGTCCTGATCGATCCGCTGGTGGCCGGCGTCCAGTCGCATGAGACCGAAGACCGCATCCTGTGCTTCGGCCGGACGGTATCGGGGCGGCTACTCACCGTTCTTTACACCGAACGGCGAGGCCGTATCAGGATCGTGACCGCGTATTCAATGAGCAGGCCGCAACAAAAGCTCTACTTCGAGGGTGAATAGCCATGCCGACCAAGGCAATCAAGATTCCGAAATTCAAGAGTGAGGCCCAAGAGGCCGAATGGTGGGATGCCAATCCGGAAGTGGCCACGAGCATCATGTCGCGGGCACTGAGGGCCGGCACAGCCAGGCGCGGCCCGCTGAAGACCGTCACGATGAGGTTGCCGGTTGCGGATGTCCGGGCCGCGCAGGGCTTGGCGGAAAGCAGGGGTCTCCCCTACCAGACTTACATGAAGATGCTGCTGCACCAGGCTCTCGAAAAAGAACTGCGCGCCTCGTGAGCGCCGGGCGGGGACCCTTTGGTGTACGATGGTGCCACAGTCATGCCAGCAGATTACAAATGGCGCGAAATTGTCGATCTTCCGGAAAACGTTCATTCGCTTACGAACAATGAACTTCAGCCGCTGCACAGAATCTGGGTGGAGCAGAAAGACACCTTAGCGGATCAGCGGATCATTGAAGAGTTCAACCGGCAATTACGGCGTGAATGGGCCATCGAGACGGGGAGCATAGAGGGAGTCTATGTCGTGGATCGGGGCGTCACCCAATCGCTCATCGAACATGGTATCAATGCGAGCCTGATCCCCCACCAGGCGAACAACAAGACCCAAGAGCACGTTGCCATGATTATCCGGGACCATGCCGACGTGCTGGAAGGGCTATTCGATTTCGTCAAGGGTGAGCGCGCCTTAACAACGGGATATATCAAGGAACACTAGTGTCCGGCTAAAAGTCG
>PLMF01000080.1 GCA_003142355.1 Bryobacterales bacterium | reverse complement strand
CCCACAAAGTGAACAGTATTGGGACTAGGCCTGGATGTGCCCGCGGACCTCAGTTGCCGGTGACGGAGCGCTACTTCGGTTCTTCCAGCCGTTGCGCCGTGCAGTTGGACGGCTTGGCCACGGCGTTGCACCGCGCAATGGTTCCTTCCGGAAAGCTCACCGCATAACCGGTCCCGGTCGCCCGTTCCTGGAAGGGGAAGTCCGTGCTCAGCATCTGGGCTCCGCTCGAGAGCGCGGCGTCTCTTTGCTTCACGTCTCCGGCGCGGGCCTGCTCCAGTTCCGCGTCGGTCCTGGTCCGCACCAGGTATCCCTTGCGCACCAGGCTCGGAATCAGTGCTGGGTCTTTCAACGGGTCGTTGACCTCCACGAACGCCGCGTCGGGCGATCCCGGTTCGGCATTGGTGAACAGCACGCGCCCCTTGAGGGAGGGATGACCCTCGAGATAGGCCGGGCCGGCCTTTCGCTGGTCGAGAAGAAAAACAAACTTGCCGCGGGCCGACTCCAGACTGGGCCAGCCGCTGGTGAGAATGGCCTCTTCCAGCGTGGCATGTTGGCCGCGGACGTCGTCCGGAGTAATGATCTTGGAACGCGGGAACACCGAGCGGATTTCCTGGTCGACGGCATCGAAGACCCCTGGGGTAAAGGCCTCGGGAACCACCTGGAAGTCGCGGTCCGTTCCCTCCTTACTCTCGACGAGAATGAATATGGGCAGATGCCCGGGATGCGCTTTGGACCAGCCAAGAATGACCCCCAGGCACCCCGTAAAGGGCTGGCAACTGCTGCGGTAGTCGATGTCTTGAATGTGCAGGACTTTGAACCCCGGCTTCTTCAGGAGCCCTTCCGGATCATAGGGAGCGTCGGCCGGCAGCCCGGCTTGGGAGACCATTCGGAGACCGGCAGGGTTGGCGTATCGCCCGCCTTTGGAATCCGCGAAGATGTCCAGCTCCAGTTGCCGGATTCCGTTGGCAAGCTGAACGTCGAGGGCGGGATGGCGGTAGTCGAGGGTGGCCGCCGCTTTCGGGTCGGATTTCCCCAGCAGAACGGCTTCGCTGGGAGCCAGCCCGGCATGGTAGCTGTTATGGCTTCCGATCAACTGTATCTGGTTGAGGCGGATCTGGTCCTGCTTCTGCGCCTCCGCCGGCGTGGAAACGACCACTGCCAGCACCGCTATAACGCACGTGATATCGAGTCTCATGTTATCGCCAGTTCGCGGCGCCAGCTTGTCGGGGGCGCCAAAGAGCGAGTATACCTTTCCGCGGCCATTCGCACCGCATGGCAAGTCCGCTGGACATGCGCCGCACATGTTTGTATGCTGAAAACATGTCGAAGATGATTCAGGTCAGAGACGTTCCGGAACAGGTGCATAGCATTCTGAAAGCACGCGCTGCTCGCGAGGGCATGAGCCTTTCCGACTTCATCAAGCGGGAATTGGAGCATTCGGTGGAGCGGCCGACGATGCGGGAGTGGCTGGAGAGCGCGCGGCAAGCCAAACCGATTTCAAGCAAACGGAGCGCAGCGCAAATCGTGCGCGAATTGCGGGATGCGCAGTGATTGTTCTGGACGCCTCGGTGGTTGTGGAACTCCTCACCAACGGCCCGTTGGCCGATTCCCTCGGACGCGATCTGGCCGGGCGCGCCGGGTCGTTCATCGTCCCCCATCTACTCGACGTGGAAGTGGTGAGCGCTCTCAGGGGCCTGATTGCCGGCCGGCGTATCGATTCGCATCGGAGCCAGCAGGTTCTGGCGGGGCTTGCGGCGCTCCCTGCCAAGCGCTATGCGCACACGCCTTTGGTGGGCCGGATTTGGGAACTGCGGCACAACTTTACCGCCTACGATGCCGTCTACATCGCCTTGGCTGAAGCAACCAACTCCGTCCTGTACACCTGCGATGCGAAACTGTGCCAAGGCCATCGCGCGCAGGTCGTGCTCTTCACCCCCTGACACCCGAGCAGTCGAATACTTCCCCTCCTCCGTAACCAAATCGCCGATCGGCAGTATATACACTAGGAGCCGACCATGCCCGATACCCGCCGTCTGCCCGCGCTCGACAGCATTTTGCACGACCTCCGCTACACCTTTCGAACGCTGCGCCGGGACCCCGCATTCACCACCTTCGCCATCCTCATCGTCGGGCTCGGTATCGGCGCCAGCGCCACCGTGTTCAGCGTCGTCGACGCCCTGCTCCTTCGCCCGCTGCCCTTTCACGAACCGGAGCGGCTGGTCTGGATCTCCAACCACGACACCAGCGGCCTCTCGGGCCAGACGACTCAGGTGGGCCATCTGCTGGACCTCCGGGAACCCAATCGCTCCTTTTCCGACCTGGCCGGCTACTTCGCCTTCTACGGCGTCGGCGACAACCTGCTGAGCGGCCACGGCGAACCCGAGCGGCTCAGCGGGGTGCCGGTATCGGGGAATTTCTTCCAGGTGCTCGGCATTCAGCCGCAGCTCGGCCGGCTGTTTACCGCGGAGGAATGCAAATGGCACGGGCCCAAGGCCGTGCTCTTGAGCCATGGTCTGTGGGCCCGGAGGTTTGGCTCCGACCCCGCCATCGTCGGCCGCACGCTCACCATCAATGATGGTCCCGTCACCGTTGCCGGCGTGCTGCCGGCGTCGTTCGATCTGGCCACGGTCTTCGCCCCCGGCAGCCACTTCGACCTCTATTTTCCGTTTCCCCTCTGCAACGAGACCAACCGGCAGGGAAACACCACGGCGATCATCGGCCGCTTGAAGCCCGGCGTCGCCATCGGCAGCGCCCAGGCGGAGTTGAAAATCCTCGCCGCCCAGATCGTGCGCGCCCACCCGGAGCGCAACGATTTTGAAGGGAAAATCACCCCGCTGGCGGAACACGTGAGCGGCCGAATCCGGCCCGCGTTGCTGGTGCTGGCCTGCGCCGTCGGGGTGGTGATGCTGATTGTCTGTGCCAATCTCTCCAACCTGCTCCTCGCGCGGACTGCCACGCGCCAGAAGGAGATTGCCATCCGCACCGCGCTGGGGGCGGGACGGGCACGCCTCATCCGCCAGATGCTCACCGAAGGCGTGGCGCTGTCCTGCTGTGGCGCCATCTTGGGCGTCGTTCTGGCCGCGCTGGGAACCCACACTCTGGCGCATCTCGACGCCGTCGGCATCCCTCTTCTCGCCCACGTCCGCATAGACGTCCCGGTCCTCGCCTTCTCCCTCATGGCGGCCCTGCTCACCGGCGTGGTCTTCGGCCTGGCCCCCGCTCTGCAGGTCCCCGCCAACACTCTGCACGACGCGCTCAAGGACTCGACCCGCGGCTCCACCGCCGGCACGGGCCGCAACTGGGTTCGCAGCGCTCTGGTCGTCTCGGAAATCTCCTTCGCCTGCGTCCTGCTGGTCGGCGCGGGCTTGCTGGTCCGCAGTTTTCTGCGCGTGCTCGACGTCAATCTCGGCTTCCGCCCGGAACACGCCGCCGCACTCCGCGTAGATCCGGATGCCAGTTACTCTACCCAGGCGCAACTGAATACCTACATCGGCGAAGTGCTGAGGCGCGTTCGAGATGTCCCCGGGATCGCGGCCGCCGGATTGACCGATGCGCTCCCGTTGGGGCGTAATCGCAGTTGGGGCGCGCCGGCTAAGGGGCAGGTATACCCGCGGGGAAAGTTCCCCAACGCGTTTGTGCGCGTCGTAAGCGATGGCTACCTGAAAGCCATGGGCATCGCGCTCATCGCCGGCCGCGATATCTCGGAAACGGACACCCCTTCGGGCGAACCCGTGATCGTCATCAACCGGACCATGGCGCGTACCTTATGGCCGGGGCAGAACGCCATCGGTCAGACCATGCGCGCTTGCGGCGAGCGGCATGTCGTGGGCGTAGTGGGCGACGTGCGCCACCTCGCCCTCGAGCAGTCCTCGGGTATGGAGATGTACCTGCCCATGCGCCAATGCCCCGATATCTCCTCTCTGGATTTGGTGATCCGAACCTCGCTGCCCCCGGCGGAACTCGCCGCCAGTGTGCGCGCGGCCCTCAAACCGATCGCTCCGAATCTCCCTGGGAAAGACTTCCGAACACTCCAGCAATTGGTGGATAAAGCCGTCTCGCCCAGACGCTTCGTGGTGCTCCTGCTCGGCGGATTCGCACTCTTCGCGCTACTCCTCGCGTCGCTCGGAATCTACGGCGTGGTCTCCTACGCGGTCAACCAGCGCACCCAGGAAATCGGAATCCGTATGGCTCTGGGCGCTTCTGCTTCCAGGCTTCAGGCCGGGATTATCGCGCAGACGCTGGCGCTCGCCGCCGTTGGCATGGTGATAGGAGCAGTCGCGTCCCGGCTGCTGGCGCGAGCCCTCGGCGGATTGCTCTTCGGAGTGACGGCCACCGATCCGCTCACCTTTCTTGCCATCCCCCTCGTCCTTACGTTCGTGGCTGCGATTGCCGGTTATCTTCCCGCTCGCCGTGCTTCGCGCATCGATGCGTCCATAGCGCTGCGTGCGAACTGAGGCCCTGGCCCCTACACCTTGGCCACCCGGTCCAGCTCCAGAAACTCGCGGATGTGCGGATCCTCCGACTTCTCCAGATCGCCCGTCGCTCCGCTGAAAATCACCCCGCCGTCGTATAGGAAGACCACGCGGTCGGCTACTTTGTACATCAGGTCCAGATCGTGCGTCACCACCACCGAGGTCAGCTTCAACTGCTTCTTGAGGCGCAGCATCAGGTCGCTCAGACGGTCGGACATGATGGGGTCCACCATGGTGGTCGGCTCGTCATAGAGAATGGACTGCGGCTGGGCCGCCAGGGCGCGGGCAATCGCCACCGAGCGCTTGTAGCCGGTCGAGAGATCCGACGGGTAGGCGTCCCTCGCCTCGTCGATGTCCACCATGCGCAGCAGCCCGTCCACCACGTCTTCCTTGTTCTGCGCATCGTAGTCCTCCCTCAGCTCGAGCGAGAACAGCACGTTTTCGCCCACCGTCAGCGAATCGAAAAGGGCCCCCGACTGGAACACCATCGTCACCTTCTTGCGGATGCGGCGAAGCTCCCCCTCCGAGAAGTCCGTGATGTCCTCGTGCGCCACGATGATCCGGCCGCTGTCGGGCTTCAAAAAACCCATGATGTGCGACAGAGTCACCGACTTGCCCACGCCGCTGCGCCCGATAATCGCCACCGTCTCGCCCGGATCCACCGTGAAACTGACATCGACTAAGACCGGCTTGTCGAACGTCTTATAGACATGCTGGAATTCGATGTAGTGCGGATAAGGGTCACTTTGCGGCATAGCCGGCCCAGTCCTCGGGGGTGTTAACATTCTGAAAAGGCGTCAGTTCCGGTACGGAGACGATGGCTGCGCGGAGGTCTTCGAGGGCCGCTCTAACCGAGCGGACGCCGCGCCCCAGGGCGCGCTCCAGCCCCCCGCACGAATGCCGGTGGTACACCGCGCACAGCGGCTCGGCGTGGCCGGATGGTCCGGCCGGCGCCAGCGCATCGGCCGCCGTGCGCTCGGCGGCGTCCAGCAGAAGCCCCAGGAATTCCGCCGACAGTTCCGGCATGTCGCACGCCGCCACCACGTTCCAATCCGCGGAAGTGTGGTGCAAAGCCGTCAGGATTCCCCCCAGCGGGCCTGCTCCGGGGTACAGATCGGCAATCGCCGGGTAGCCAAGATGTTCGTAACGCCCCGGTTCGCCCACCAGCACTACGCTGCCCGCGGCCTGCCCCACCGCGCGCGCCACCCATTCCACAAGCCGCCCGCCTCGAAACGGCAGCAGGGCCTTGTCGCACCCCATCCGCGAACTGCGGCCCCCTGCCAGGACATACCCCGCATGGCTCACAGAGAAATGATAACATTGGGTTTCGCAGGTGGGGCATGCTTTAGCTTGCCTTCTTGCTCCACCCTCTGGAAAAAGCCGCGGGTTTGGTATATACTGGGGAGCAAAACATTTTGATGAGATTATGTTTTAATCTCGCGTGTGCCGCCGGGCTGGCCTCTGTGGCGTTGTGGGCCGCTGGACCCGTGGATACCGAAGTTGCCGTGTCGCGGCGCATCACCACCGTGATCCGTCCCGACCCGCGCACCGGGAGATTGGTGAGAAGCGTGATCGTGACTTCGAAGCCCCTAGTCTCGCCCCGCGTGGTTTCCCCGCCCAAAGCGCCTCCAGCCACAGGTATCGATGAAGCCATCGAGCAGATTGCCGCGCAGGTTTCCCTCCAGCCACAGGTGATTCATTCCGTCATCAAAGTCGAGAGCAACTACAATCCATTCGCAATATCGCCGAAAGGCGCGCAGGGGCTGATGCAGCTCATTCCCGCCACCGCCCGCCGGTTCGGCGTTGCCAACGTGTTCAATCCGGCGGAGAACATTCAGGGCGGCTCGAAGTACTTGAAGTACTTGCTGGATCTGTATGGGGGAAATTATGCCCTCGCGCTGGCGGCGTACAACGCCGGCGAGGCGGCGGTGGCCAGGTATGGCGGCGTGCCCCCTTTCCCCGAGACGCGAAATTATCTGATCCTGGTGGCCAGGCAACTGCGACAGTCCCAGAACGCCGAGGCCGCCAAACAAAAGGTTATAGTGGCCGGGCAGATCCGGCCCCAAGCGGAGACCAAGCTCGCTGGTCCGAACCACATTCAGGAAGTTGTGGAGGCCGACGGCAGCGTGCGCTACGTTTCCACCCAATGAACCCGGTATGAAGCTGATTGCGGCGCTCACGGTTTCGGTCCCTTTGTTGTTTGCGCAAACCGGCCGCTCCGCGCTGCATTCCGTCACCGCCGTTCGCCATTGGTCCCTCAACGGCGTAACCCGCGTGGCCATTGAGGTTTCCGGCGATTTTCAGTTCCGCACCGACCGCCTCCACAATCCCGAGAGACTCTATTTCGACATCCTCGACGCGCGCCCGCGCATGCCTTCCCGCCGCCTCTATTCCGAGGATCTCGACGACAAGCTGGTGAAGCGCATTCGCGCCGCCGAGACCAAGCCGGGCATCACTCGCGTGGTGCTCGAGCTCAACGCGGATGTGGATGCCACCACCTCCCAGCTCGCCAATCCGAACCGGCTCATCATCGAGGTGCGAGGCGCCGCCCCTGGCGCCGCCGTTCCTCCCGAAATCACGTCTGCCCTTCCGGCCTCGGTCAAGCCGTCCCCGCCGAAGATTGAGCCGCCTGCGCCCCTCGCTGCGCTCCCTGCGCCCTCCGCGGGACCTCCGGACCTTCCCGCTGGACCCGTCGAAATCCCCAAGGCCGCTAAGCATACCAGCACCGGAAAGAACTCCCTCACGCGCGCCCTGGGGCTCAAGCTGGGGCGCATCGTCATCGACGCCGGCCACGGCGGCCATGACCAGGGTACCGAAGGACCCAAGGGGTTGCTCGAAAAAGACCTGGTCCTCGATGTCGCCATGCGGCTGGGACAACTCGTCGAGGACCGCATGGGCACGGAGGTCGTCTACACCCGCACCGACGACACCTTCGTCCCCCTCGAGCAGCGGACCGCGCTCGCCAACGAAAAGAAGGCCGACCTGTTCCTTTCCATTCATGCCAACTCCTCGCCCTACCCGCGCATCGCGGGAGTGGAGACCTTCTACCTGAATTTCTCGGATTCGAAGGAAGCCCTGGACGTGGCGGCGCGCGAAAACGCCAGCTCCCAGAAATCCATCTTCGAGTTGCAGGACATCATCCAGAAAATCACCCTGCACGACAAGGCGGAGGAGTCCAAAGAGTTCGCCGGCCGCGTTCAGGCTGCGCTCTATGCGTTTTCGGGGCGCAACGTCGCGGGGGAAAAGAACCGCGGCGTCAAGAGGGCTCCTTTTGTGGTGCTGATCGGCGCCACCATGCCCTCCGTGCTGGCGGAGATCGGATTCCTCAGCAACCTGCGCGAGGAGGCCCTCCTCAAAAAGCCGGATTACCGTCAGAAACTGGCCGAAGCGCTCTACCGCGGCGTCACCCGCTACGCCGAGGGCCTCAGTCATTTCCAGGTGGCCCAGAAGTAGGGGCCAGGCATGCCCGGCCCGGAGGGATTCCACATTTGACAAGCCCTCCCTCCAATCGTGGGGCAGGCGCTTCCGCCTGCCAAGCCCCGTCTCCCAAACGCGTGCTCGCCTTTCGTCATGTCCCCTTTGAAGACCTCGGCCTGATCCGCGCGCCGCTCGAAGAGCGCGGCATCTCCATCGAATACGCCGGTCGTCTTCGGCCGTTGGCGCGACCTTTTGTAACGCTCTCCCACACCGCCGGAAGCGTCTTCACGCCGTAGCCGGCGCAAAAGCCGGTGGCCCCAAACTCCTTCGTCGATCTGCCGGCTGCGCTCGACGATCTGGTCCCGCTTCTCCCGGGCGAGTCCGCATTTCTCACAGCGTCACACCTCCGCCACCCGAA
>PLMF01000036.1 GCA_003142355.1 Bryobacterales bacterium | reverse complement strand
GCGGTAGCGCATCAGCTCACCTCTCCAGCGCCGGGCAGGGGGGGAGCGCCGGGCAGCGGTATGGAAAGCGCGAATCCGGCGCGGAACACGGGGTGGGCGAAGCCATCGGGAGCGACGTCGGCGGCCGAACCGCGCGGCGGGGCCGCGGCGCACAGCACCGACCCTTCAGCCACCATTTGGATTTCCTTCTTGAGCTCGCCGGAACCGGCGGGGCTGTCCACGCGGCCGCAGCGGGCCAGCACGGCGTAGTTACCGCGACGCCAGTCCACGGAATCGTCCGGCGCGGGCGTGAACAGGGAGAGCAGCCAGTGGGCCTGAACAGGGGCCGGGGGCCGGGGGCCGGGGGCCAGGGGAGCAGGCGCCGTAACGGAATCGGCAGCAATCGGAACTTCGGACTCGGCCGGCGCCGGTTCGGTAACAGGCGGCTCGTTCGGGGCCGGGGGCCAAAGACCAAGGGCCAGGGGAGCAAGGGCCGTGACTTGCTCGGCAATAATCAGAACCTCGGTTCCGGGCTGCGCCGGCTCGGCGACAATTAGTTCGGTGACGGTCAGTTCGGTGACCAGGGGTTCGGGAGCGGGCTTTTGCGTCCCCCCAAGAACGATCTCCGGCAGCATCCCTTCCGTAAACTCGGGCGGCTCGGAGCGGCCCCAACCGCGAGAGCGCTCGCCGCCGAAACCAGTGTCGGCCAGGAGGCGGAATGCAGCCTTGATGGGCTCCAGCCAGCGGCGGTGAGCGGCTTCGTCCCGGAAGGAAACGATGGTCCAGAGGCCCGCTCCGGAGCGGAATTCGATGCAGGCGGTGGAGTGGCGTTCGGCGGCGCCGGTGAGGCGGTCGACGGCGGCGCTCCAGCGGACGCCGGTGCGGAACGGGCCGGGACGCCCGGCGGGCACCAGACATTCGCTCGCCCCATCCAAACTCCAATGGTCCCCATCGAGCGGCTCGCCCGCGAGCATCGCCTGCACCACGCCCAGCGGCACGAAGCGGGCGCTTTTCCAGCGCACGCGCGCCGACATCAGCGCGGGAGAAGTGGGCGGCCAGATGGTGCGCGGCGGAACCACGAAGTCGATTTCGTCGAGAAACGGGAAGCAGGAACTGAAGGAGACCGCGGGCGCACTATTGCGGGCTGTGGCCCGGATACGGGCTGTGGCATCCAGCCACTCATCGAGCCTGCCGAGGCGCGCCATGGCGGAAGCGACCGCCGAGTAGAGCGAGTCGCTGTGATAGATCAGGTCCACCCGGTTGCGCGCGCCCGAATCGGTTCCGATGCGCCAGGCGCCGGCGGGACGGAGTTTGACGACCAGTCCCGGGTTCATTACTCCTCGCGCAAGAATGAGAAGGCGGAATCGGCCACGGCGGCCTGGATGACGGCCAGGGTAGCGCCCGAGCCGATTTCCTTTTCCGGAGCGCCCGACGCGTAGTAGTTCTTGCCGCGCCAGACTAGCCGCAGGTTGGAGAAGCTCACCCGCCCGCTGCCGCGGGCGCCGCCGCCGCCCAGGGCGTCGTCCTCGAGGAGCCGCAGGCCTTCGAGCACGCGCAGGAACAAGGGCGCGTCCTCTTCGCAAAGCACATCCATCACCAGGCGCGTCTTGAAGCGGGCGCCCGAGGGCACGCGCTCGAGAGTGCGCGGGTTGGCCTGCGAGGTGATGCGGTCGATGGCGTTCTCGCTCTTCACTTCGGTGAGCTCGTCATCCAGGTTTTCGCGCATCTGCGCCGTGATGCTGTCGGGGTCGAGCGGAGCGTCGAACACCGCCAGCCGCGCCGGCGTGGCCTGGGTGGTATCGAGCGATTCGCCCTGCACGCGCTCCATGCGGCCGGGACTGCGGCCGAACAGGAGGCAGATTTCGTCGTCGGGACGGTCGCTCTGGTGGATGCGCACCTCCTGCCCCTTGCGGCGCGAAAGATACACCAACTCGGCGGGTACGGCCAAGCCGGAGGTCTGCTCGAGCAGGGAGCGGATCTTGCCGCGCAGGGAACTGCCCGGCACGTAGGGCCGGCCGAACGCGTCCTTGACCACGGGGTTATCGGAGCCGCCGATCTCGAGCGAGCCTTTGCCTGCGCCGACGTGCAGGCCGGTTTCGCAGCGCATTTCGCCTTCCAGGATCAGCTTGCCGATGAGTTTCAACTCGGTTTGGGTGGTATGTGCGCTCATGCTTTACTCGTTGTAGGCCACGATGGCCTCGAAAAGGTCTTTGAAGCGTTCGTAACCGCGGATATCGTTCCGGCGCGTGACCTGGAGGAGCAGCTTTTCGAGCTGATCGAGGCTGCGCAAGCCGTGGCGGGCGATGGTGTAGGCGAGGCGCGCGCGCAGCATGACGAACTCGTGCTGGCGCTCGCTTTCGGGGGTGCGGATGGCGCGGCGCACGGCGCTGTAGAGGCGCCGCAACTGGCTCTTGGTGCCGGAATCCATGTCGCGCATGCGGCTGACGATGGCGTGCGCCTGGTTGTCGAGGTAGAGGCTGTCGCCGATGAGTTTTTCGAGTTCGATTTCGGGCGGTCCCTCGAGGCGGCCGCGGTCGAAGCCGCGGCGGTCGCCGCGCTCGCCGCGATCCCCGCCAGGGCGGTCGCCACCCGGACGATCGCCGCGTGGTCCGCCAGGCCCATGGGGCGCCCCTTGCGGGCCGCGGCCTTCGCGCGGGGGACGCGTTTCCTTCTTTTGCTCCTGCTCTTGTGGCATGTGCTAAACCTCTGTCACCAATCTGGCCCACTCGAGGGCCACCAGGCCCGCGGGCCGCAGCTTCACTTCCGCCGATCTGCGTCCCACCATCTCGTTGATCAGGTGAGTGCGCAGCTTCTGGAATTCGCGATCGCGCGTGCCGCTGAGAATCCGGTTGAAACGGCGCTGGAAGCGCCACGTGCGCTGGAGATCTCCGGCGCCCTCGCCGTAGGCTTCGCGGCGGTAAAAGCTTCGCAATTGATACAGGAACTGCCGCGACATGCGGAAATCGTGGACCAGGCGCGTCACGGTGTCCTTGAGCTCGGCGGCGTCCGCCAGGCGCCGCCATTCCAAAATGCGGCCCAGCAGGTAGATGCAGTCCTTGTCCGCGGATTTAGCCAGGTCCAGGTTGCGGCCGGCCTCCTCGTACACCGAAGCCAGCGGATGATAGGTCTCGGGAGCGAGCGCCACGGCCATGGAAATGGTCTTGCCCTCGGCGCCCGGATAGTCCTTCAGATTCTCTTCGGTGAAGCGGTGGAAGAGCCGCTGCATTTCGCGCGCCAGAGCGATCAGCGCGTCCCAGGAGCCGTAGACGGCGAAGTCGTCGCCGCCGGAGTAGATGATGCTGACCTTGCGCCAGAACTCCGGAAGCGAGCACAGGACTTCCAGTTCGCCGGCGAAGAACTGCTTGTAGAGCACGGANNTCGCCGCGCAGCACGCCCCAGATGGAGCGGCCTTGCGCGCGGCGGGCCAGGGTTTGCACCGGCGCCGCCGACTTGCCGTCGTCGGAGGGCGCCGCATGGCGCGCCAGCATGATGCCATCCGGCGAGAGATTCGACGTAAGGCTCCAGGCGTGCTTCCCTTCGCCCGCCGTCACCTTGCCGGGAGCTTCCGGCGACCAGGAGACGTGCGACGCCTCGCGCAGTTTGGCGCCGAGTTCCTTCGCGAAATAAGCGTCGGCCGCGGAATCG
>PLMF01000354.1:11074-21635 GCA_003142355.1 Bryobacterales bacterium | reverse complement strand
ACGCTTATTGGGGTCCGCCCCACGAAGTTATGCAGAATCACCGGCAGTGCGAAAGCCAAGTGGCATTGCCCACCTCCTGCGTGCTCCCCACTGCGGTATATTCGTTGAGGCATGCCTATGCGAAAAGAAATCCTCCTTCGTCTAACTGTGGCGGTTCTGGGATTGGCGGGCCTGTGGCTGGCTTGGTCGCAGAATCCGCCGGCTCCGCTCACCATGCAAAAGGTCAGCGATAACGTGTACGTCATCGTCGGCGACGGCGGGAACGTGGCGTTCATGCCCACCAGCGAAGGCGTCATCCTGGTGGACGACAAGTTCGCTCAGGATGCGCCGGAAATCGTGGCCAAGGTGAAGTCCGTCAGCGACAAGCCCATCCGCTATGTGCTCAATACTCACCAGCATGGCGATCACACGGGCGGCAACGAGGCCCTGCTGGCCGCCAACGCCGAGATCATCATTCAGAAGAATGCGCGCGCCAACATGTTGGCCGGCAAGATGCCCGGACTGCCGCGCATCACCTTCAGCGAGGAAACGCAGGTGTTCCTGGGCGGCAAGGAGGTGCGGGCGCGCTACTTGGGCCGCGGGCACACCAACGGAGATGCGGTGATCTATTTTCCGTCCGAACGGGTGTTGCACATGGGCGACCTCTATGTGAGCTCCGGGGCGCCGTTTATCGATGGCTCGGCCGGCGGCAGCATCAAGGAATGGGACAAGACGGTCGAAAAAGCCCTGCAATACGACTTCGACGTGGTGATTCCGGGGCACGGTCCGGTGGCCAAGAAGGCCGACCTGGTGAAGTGGGTCGAGACCATGGCCGCCATCCGGACGCGCGTGCAGAAAGCCTGCGCCGGCGGGGCCGCGGACGCCGCCAAGCGCATCGATCTGAAGGACCTCGGAATGACCGGCAGCGCGATGTTCGACCGCGGCGTCCCCGGCATGTGCCAGGAGTTATCGCAGTAGGCCCGATCACTTCTTCCGAAGCGTGATTCTGCCGTTGAAGGACTGGAAGCTCACTTCCGGACCTCCGCCGTTGATCTCGCCGTAAATGGTTCGATCGGTTCGCAGCCGGAACTTTCCATCGGGAGTGTTGTTCTTCTCCGTGATCGGGCGGTAGCCGGTGATCTTGATGTCGAAGTCGCTGAAAACATCTCCGTGGTTGGTCTTGAGCTTGAGGTTGGCTTTGAGGTCCGCCGGGAAAGTGACGTCGATGGGGCCGTTGAAGGTGCTGAACGACATCGGCTTGGCGGGGTCGACGCGATCCATGGCGACCTTCAGGGCGCCGTTGAAAGCATTGGCCACCACCGTTCCCGAAACGCCGGCCAGGGTGATCTGGCCATTGTGGCTGCTGGCATCGATTTCGCCGTGAACGCCCTCAACCGCGATACTTCCGTTGTAGCTCTTGAGGTTGAGCGAAGTATCGACGGGCACGGTGATGATCAGGTGGGGCGAGCCGCCGGAGTGGGTGCGGACGGTGATGACATTGTCCTCTTCCTCCACGTCGAGGCCCCTGGGCAAGTCGATGCGCTTCATCCCGGCGGGCGCTCTTTCGGCGCGCTCGCGGCCGGTTTCCACGATCACTTCGTTGCCGCTCGAGGTCTTCACCGTGATCGAGCCGTCGTGCACAGTGGCGTTCACCACCCGTGGATGAGATGTATTTCGTGCGGGCACCACCACACGGTCGCCCGTGGTTTCCTGCGCGCAGGCGAGCGCGCAGACAGCTAGCAGCAGGCCCGCAAGGGCCGAGGATCGTTTCATGGCAATATCCTTTACAGAGCCTTCGAATGCAGGCGGATGCTGCCGTTGAATGTGTCGAACGACAGTTCCGGCCCGCCTTTACCGGTGCGGCCGGCGGTCATGCGGTGGCTTGACCGGTAGACAAACTTTCCATTCCTGCTCTCGCCGCTGGAGAGAGCGTTGACCTCGAAATCCGTGTAGATGCCGCCGTGGAAGGTCTTGAAGTGCAGGTCCGCGTCCAGGGTGGGCTGGAAATAGGCGTCCACCGAGCCGTTGAAGGTCTTGAAGTGCGTTTCGCGCGCGGGGTTCTTGCTGAACGCAACTTTGACCCTGCCATTAAAGGTTTGGACCGAACCCGACCCGGAGACGTCTTCCATGTCGATTCCGCCGTTGAAACCGTGAATGTCGAAATCGCCGGCGGTTTTCTTTACCTGGATCTCGTGATTGAAACCCTTGACCATCAGCTCCGTCTCCGACGGGACCTGAATCTCGAAGTCGAAGTCCACGTGGTAGCCGTAGTATCGGTCGCCGCGGCCATGATTACGGAATGGTCCGTCCTGATAAATCCGGACGAAGTTGCCCTGCTGCGACATATCCAGCGTGACCTCGCGCTTGGCTTCGGCCAGGGCTTCGCTGGACTCGGCGCGGATGTGCTTTTCGACCGTCACCTGGACCTCCTTTCCGCCATATCCGTTGACGTGAATGAAGCCGTTGAAGTTGTCCACCAGCAGCTTCTTCGCGCCCGAAGCGCTCGAAACGTCAAACGAGCGGCGAATGGTTTCCTGATCTTCGTATTTCCAGCTACTCTCGCCGTGCTGGCCCCAGGCCAGAACGGGAAGCAGAATCAGCGTCATGAATGCCAGCGGTTTCACTGGGACACCTCCATTCTCTGTATGGCCCAGGCGGCGTGCTGCCGGACCTGGTTGTCGGCCTGCGCATCCTGGGCGAGCTTGCGCAGCGCGGGAGCGGCCTCTTGGTCATTCAACTGCACCAGCAGATCCATCAAAGCGATTTGGACCAGGGGCGAATCCTGCAGTGGGACGGCGTCCGCCAGCGCCCGGCGGATCAGCGGACTGGCGGCGTACTTCTCGAGCGCATCCACGGCCGACAACCGCACATTCACATTCGAGTCGTGGCTGACGGCGTAAAGGAGCGCCTGCTCCACCTGTGCGTCGGGCCGCGCCATCTGGTAGCTGTAGGTGACGCCTCGCAGCCGCGAGCTGGGCGATTGCTCCTGCAAGAGGGACAAAGTCACCAATTGCCGCAGGTTTTCCACTTGTCCCGTCAACCGCGCGACATCGGGGCTGGGGCCGCGGGGCTGGGCCACGTAGCGCCCCAGAAATACGCCCAACATCAGAAGAGCAAAAGCCAGGACCGGCTGCCAGACCGGACGCGCCAGCCAGGGCCGGCGGGGCGGGCCCCCGGCCTGCCCGGCAAGACCGGAAGCCCGCCCCGCCTGGTAGGCCTCGAGCACTTCCAGGAAGCGCGCCCGCATGGCAGGGTCCGGCTCGGGTTCGGGCAGGGATCCCATTCCTCTCCACACCGCGTTCAGCTCCGCCAGTTCGGCGCGGCAGGCGGGGCAGGTTTCCAGGTGCGCGACCAGTCTCTCGCGCGCGGCATGGTCCAGGCGGCCGGCCAGGCATTCCGGAATCTGCTGTCGAACTCGTTCGCAAATCATGACGCTCGTTCTCCACACAGCGCGAAAAACCGGTCGCTCAACTCGCGCAGCGCCCGGTAGACCCGGACCTTGACCGCCCCTGTCTCGCATTTCAGGACGGAGGCGATCTCTTCGTACTTCAAATCCAGAAACCGGCTCATGACGAGCACTTCTCTCTTTTCGGGCGGCATGGCGGCCAGGGCGCGGCGCAGCAGCGCAGCCTCCTGCCGGCTCTGCGCCTGGCGGTCCGGCGGCATCTCGGTGCTGCGAACGTCCCAGTCGCGCTCGGGCATGGCAACCTCGGCTTTGTGGCGAACCGCGTGATCCATGTGAACGTTGCGTCCCACTTGAAACATCCAGGCGCAAAACCGTGTCCCCGGCTGGTAGGTATGCCGGTACTTCAAAATGCGGAAGAAGACTTCCTGTACCAGGTCCTCACTCACCGCGCGGTTGGAGGTGAGGTGCAGAAAGTAGCGAAATAGCGCCCGGTGATGGCGATCGAAAAGCAATTCCAGCTTTCCGACGTCGCCCGCCCGGACGTCCAGCATTACCTGTTCGTCCTCCACTTGCCTCCGCTTACGTAATGGAATACTGGCGAAACGGGAAAAGGTTACGCGAAACTTCAGAGCCGGACTGCATGGACGGTTCTTTCTACACCTGTGCCGGACAGGCTACAATCGAAACGGCGCCTTGCCCTGCGCCGCCGCCCGGCGTTGAGGCACAATAGAAGGGCAGGGAACAGTAAAGGGCGTCTTGGACCGACTCGTGCATCGGGGGTCTGCGGTCAGCCCGGTTCGCCGGCGAATCTGAACTTGATGAGGCGTACGTGAAGAATTCTCTTAATGCCATTCTATGTCTTTGCCTGCTTTCCTTATTATGCATTTGGCCGGGCCGCGCGCAGCAGGCGCCGCCTCAGACGCCCACCGCCCAGGGCCCAGGGGGCACCCCCGCGGCGCAGAGCCCAGGGGGCACCCCGGCGCCGGCGCCCCAACCACCTGAAACGCCGGCGCCCCCGCAGCGGACGACCATCATCCAGGCTCCGCCGCCACTGCCCAAGTTCCCGGATATCCAGATGCCCGGGGAGACCGGCTACTTTGCGGGAATCATCGGCTGGCTGCCATTCGGCACCCCCTACGTCAACAAAGGTCATGCGGCGAACTGGTCTGGTCTTTCGTATTTCCACCTGCCGGGCACGCCCAAGATTACCCCCAGCGCGGAGATCGGCCTGGCGCTGGGTTTGCACAATTCCTTGACCTTTTCGTACTTCTCCACCAAAGCCACTGGCAGCGTCACCGCCCCCACCGCCCTCGTTCTTTTTGCCGAGTCTTACAACAAAGGCGACGTGCTCGCCACCACCGACAAGCTGCAGGACGTCAAACTCTCGTTCGCATACCTGACGTGGCCTTATCCGGTGGAGAGCCGGCATTTCCGCCTCCGGACGCTGTGGCAGGTGCATTACCTCAACGTCAGTTCGAACTACGATGCTCCCATCCGGTCGGTAACGCCCGACAGCTCCGGCAACCTCACGTCCTACGCCGCTACCGGGGCGAAGAACTTCATTTCGCCGGCGGTGGGCCTGGGGCTCACCGAGTACGCGTCCCGAAACTTCCGGATCGAGCTGAATGTCGCGGGCTTTGATTTTCCACACCACTTTGCCATCGGGGATGCCGACGCTTTGGCCGCGTACCGGGTCGGCCGCCTCGAGGTCCGTGTGGGCGCGAGGGGTCTGTACTTCAAGACTTCGCCGCAAGCCGACTACTATTTCCGCGGGAGACCGGTGGGCGCGTTCGTGGGTTTGCGGTGGTGCATGGATTGAATAGCTTTCAGCCGTCAGCCAAAACCGGCGCGCGGGTTTAGCTGAAAGCTGATCGCTGAATGCTGACAGCTTCTTTTTACGCCTCGATCAATCCGGCGCGGATGGCGTAGCGCACCATGCTGGTGGTTTCGTGAATGCCCAGCTTTTCCAGGATGCGGCTGCGGTGCGAATCGGCGGTTTTGTAGCTGATGCCCAATTGGGAGGCGGTCTCCTTGGTCGAGTTTCCCTGCGCGATCAGCACCAGCACCTGCCGCTCGCGTTCGGTCAGCGCAAAGACCAGGCGCACGGATTCCCGGTCGGGCGTGAAAATGCCGCGCTTGCGGTCGGAGATGTCGGTGGCCGAACCCATGAAGCCGGCGAACGCGCCGCGGCCCTCGTAACGCGGCACGCCGGCAGCTTCCACCCAGGAGTATTCCCCGTCGGCGCGCTGCAGCCGGTATCGCATGCGGAACGGCTGGCGCGTGCCGAAGGCCTTCCGATAGGTATCGAGGCACAGATCGCGGTCGTCCGGGTGCAAGCCTTCGGTCCAGCCGTTGCCGGCCTCCTCATCCAGAGCCCGGCCGCGAAATTCGAGCCATGCCCGGTTGACATAGGTGCACAGGGCATCCGGTCCGGACATCCAGATCATGACGGGTGCGGCATCCGCCAGCAGACGGAAGTGCGTTTCGCCGGCCTGTTGCCTTTCTCTGTGATGCTGAAGTTCAGCTTCCAATTCGGCGAGCTTCTCGCGCATTTCACCGAGTTCGTCGAGCTGTTTCGCGGCCGTCATCCCTATTTCCACCCTAGACCAAGATCATAGGCCAGTATCTGCTGCGGGTAAAGTACCAAAATAACAAATACCAAAATAACAAATGTTCGGCAAATGTTACGCTGGACGAAACGCCGTGTGGCGGCTACCGGCCCGCGAATTGTGGAACTTTTCCCTCACCCAGGGTGAATCATGACTGAGAAGCCAATGACGCCGAATCTTCCGGCAACGGACGATGAGCTGCTGATACGCATGCGTAGCGGCGACGAGCAGGCTTTTGTGGCGCTCTACCGCAGGCGCCAGGCGGCCATCTACCGGTTCGCGCTGCATATGAGCGGTTCGGCGACAGTGGCCGAGGATGTGACCCAGGAGGTGTTTCTGGCGCTGATTCGCGAGGAATGCGGGTTCGATCCGGAGCGCGGGACGCTTTCCGGCTACCTTTTCGGAATTGCCCGCAAGCTGGTGCTGCGGCACGTGGAGCGCGGCCGCTCGGATGTGGCTCTGGAGACGGACGTGGAAGGCTCCGCGCCGCTGGCACTGATGGTGCAGGACGACCCGCTGACGGACCTCATCGGCAGAGAAGGCATCGAGGCCTTGCGCCGCTCGGTGCTGGCATTACCCCCGCGATACCGCGAAGTGGTGGTGCTGTGCGACCTGGAGGAAGTGGATTACGGGGAGGCCGCCTTGGTGCTCGGCTGCCCCATTGGCACGGTGCGGTCCCGGTTGCATCGGGCGCGCGCGCTGCTGCTTGAGAAACTGAGCCAGAGATGGCATCGCCGCCCGGGTGTGGGCGCGTTGAAACCGATCGGGTGTCTCATATGAATTGCCAGGAATTTTGGAATACCATGCCGGAACTTGCGCACGAGGCGGAGGACGGGCATGGCGAGCATGTGCGGGAGTGCCCGGCGTGCGCCGCGCTGCTGAATCGCCAGCGAACTTTGGCCTCGGGCCTGCGGATGCTGGCCGCGGATTGGCGGCCGGTGGAAGCGCCCGCCCGCGTGGAATCCAGGCTGACGGCGGCGTTCCTCGGCCAGACCGGACTGGCGGTGCGGCGGCCGCCGAGCCGCTGGTGGGTGCCGGTGGCGACTTGGGCGACGGCAGCCGCCGCGGTGGTTGGGTTGGCGATGTTCCTGGCGCGCGACCGTCAGCCGGTGCCGGCGCACAGAACCACCTCGAGCCGGGTCGAACTGGCCGCGGTAGAGCCGCCGGCGGATCTCGAATCGGCGGGCGATTTCTCCGATGCGGACGCCGATTTCATCCCCATGCCCAACGCGGCGCGCATCGAGCCGAACGAAGATCTGAACCTGGTGCGCGTGGAGGTGCCGCGATCTGCCATGATCGCGCTGGGATATGCCGTAAACGAGGACCGCGCCTCGGATTCCGTGGAAGCGGAAGTGGTGCTGGGCGCCGATGGCCTGGCCCGCGCGGTGCGTTTTTTGGAGTAATCGCAAGGAGTGAAAAGATGTGGACTCGAACGACTCTGACTATTGCCGGCCTTCTCGTCCTGGCCGTGGCTGCGAGTGCCCAGAATCCGGGACCGGGCCGCGGGCGCGGGCGCTTTGGACCCTCGGCCGTGGATGCCGCCGCGCCGGGCGGCACGCGATTCCTGGGGGCCGAGGCGGGAATGCCGGGCCGCGTGGTGAAGAACGCGCCCTACTCGGCCGATCTTGTGACCGAGACCACGCAGACGCTGACCGACGGCAATCACATTCGCCAGTCCGGCACGTCCAAGGTTTACCGCGACACCGAAGGGCGCACGCGGCGCGAGCAATCGCTCAACGCGCTGGGCGGCCTCGCTCCCAGCTCCAATTTGCCGCAGGTGGTGTTCATCAACGATCCCGTGGCGGGTTTCAATTACGCTCTGAATCCCCAGAACCGGACGGCGACCAAGTCCGCCTGGGCTCGGCCGGGCAGGGGCGGCCAGGCGCCGGGTTCCAGCCAGCAGATGGCGCGTCTGCGCCAGGGCCGCGGCGGGGCCGCCCGCCAGAATATCAAGACCGAATCGTTGGGCCGCCAGACCATCGAGGGCGTGCCGGCTGACGGCACCCGGACCACGATGACCATCGCGGCCGGCCAATGGGGCAACGAACAGCCNNCCCGATTTACAGACCGTGGTGCTCTCCAAGCGCACGGATCCGCGCATGGGCGAGACCGTATCCAAAGTGACCAACATCAGCCGCAGCGAGCCGCCGAATTCCCTGTTTGAGCCGCCCGCCGACTACAAGGTGGCCGAAGCCGGCCACCGGACCGGCCGGCCCGCCGCCGCGCCGGCGCAGCGCTAGCCTCTTGAAGCAGAAAATCAAGGTAGCCTTCGCGTCGGGAACCGACGATTTGAACGCGCGCCTCATCGCGCGTATGCGCGAGCTCTTTCCCGACTTGCCGCTCTACGTGGTTTCGGATTTCCGCCCCGCGGATCAAGACCTGCACTGGGTGCGCTACCAGGGCGGTCTCCTGGAGAACTGGGCGCGCTGCCGCAGCGCGTTCCGCGGGAAGTCCATCCGCTTGGCGGGTGTGCTGCTGGTTCCCAATGTTCCGTTTCGCCGCATGCGGCTGCTGGCGCTGATGCTGGCGCCTTTGTACTTTCTGGCCGTAAATGAGAACCTGAACGACTTCATGCTGCGGCCGGGCAGCCTCCCGGCCATGGCGCGCCACTTCGCCTGGCGGGCCCGGAACTTCCTGCGGTGGCACTTCGGGGCCGACAGGATGCCGCGGCCTCGGCACGGCGGCGTGAAGCCTCTGCCGGAGGGAACGGTGACGGTTTTTACCGGCAAGGCTGCCTCGGGCAAACCACGCGTGCTGGTGGCCAGCGCCTACGTGCCGTTTCCGCTCTCCCATGGCGGCGCCGTGCGGATACACAACCTGACGGCGCGGGCGGCCGCCGAGTGGGACCAGATTCTGGTGGCTTTCACCGACACCGATGCGCCGCCCGCGGCTGAACTGCTGGAGCGTTTTGTGGAAATCGTGCTGGTGCGGCGCACCGGCACCCATGCGGCGCCGAGCACGGGCCGGCCGGAAGTGGTGGAGCAGTTCGCGTCCGCGTCCTTCCGCGCGGCCCTGCGGGAAACCGTACGCAAGTGGCGGCCCGCCATCGCGCAACTGGAGTTCACGCAGATGGCCCAGTACGCTGCCGACTGCGCGCCCGCCCGCACCATCCTGGTGGAACACGACATTACATTCGATCTCTACCAGCAACTGCGCCAGACCAGCGACGATTGGGACCTGCGGCACCAGTTGAAGTTGTGGCGCCGCTTCGAAACCGCCGCCTGGCGCAAGATGGCGTGCGTCGTCGCCATGTCCGAGAAGGACTGCGCCCTGGTCACCGGAACCCGCGCGGCCGTCTTGCCGAACGGCGTCGACCTGGGCCGGTTTCGTTTCGCTTCGCAAGCGCCGGAGCCGCGCCGGCTGTTGTTCGTGGGGTCCTTCTCCCACTTGCCGAACCTCATGGCGGTCGCCTTCTTTCTCGACCAGGTGTGGCCCCGGTTGCGGGACGCCCGGCTGCACATCATTGCCGGCGCGCGGCACGAATACTTCCTCGACTACCACAGTTCCCAGGTGAAGGTGCGCCTGCACCAGCCCGGCGTCGAGGTGGAGGGATTCGTCGCCGACGTGCGCGGCGCATACGAGCGCGCCGCGATTGTGGTGGCGCCCCTGGTGGTGTCGGCGGGAACCAATCTGAAGATTCTGGAAGCGATGGCCTGCGGCCGACCGGTAGTTGCCACGCCCGCCGGCGTCAACGGGCTCGACCTGGTTCCAGGCGAGGACTTCATGCTGGTGCACACCGCCGCGGAAATGGCGGCCGCCATCGGGAAACTGCTGGCCTCGCCGGACGACTGCCATCGTCTAGCGGCCGCCGGCCGGCGCCGCGTGGAAGACAAGTACGGCTGGGATGAGATCGCGCGCCGGCAGACGGAGCTATACCGCGAGGTGATGGCTGGCTGATTCCTGTGGCGCAGGCAAGAGAGTCTGCGCCACGTCGGCGCTGCGAGTTTATTCTTGCGTGGTTCCATAGCATGAAACCCAATACAAGATGGTGATAGGCTGCGAATATGCGCCGAGTTGAGGAGATCATCGTCCAATGGTTTCGTGTGCGCGAACAAAGGCGGTGGGACGAGCAGATGGATGCCGACTCCTTGGCGGGCAAGCTCGATTTCCTTTTTGACGAAGCTGAAAGTGAATCGGCGGGGGGCCTCCTTCACGAGTGGCTGTCTCAAGAGTGAAATCCGCAAGCTAGCCCGCCCCGGACTAAACCCGCCGCCACTCGGCCGTAGCCTTAGAAGCTCAGTGGCTCGGTCTTGGCGGCGAGATACGCCAGCCGCGCTTCTTCCTCCAGTGCCTCGATGCTCAACAGCGGCTGACCCACCTGCGCGCGGATCTGATCGAGGCGCACGGCATCGAAGAAAGGTTGTTGTTGCGGGTCGGCGAGCCAGCGCGCCAGGCCGTCGGCGTCCGGCCAAACCAGTGCTACGCCGGCCCCGCGTTCCCCGGGCGTGTTGGAAGCGAGCAAGACCACGGTCACCTGGACGTCCTGGATGTCGATATGCACAAGAGCGGCCGATTCGGGCATCGGGCCGGCGGGACGGGCGGCATCCGACAAGACGTAATGCACCAG
>PLMF01000354.1:438-11026 GCA_003142355.1 Bryobacterales bacterium | reverse complement strand
GCCCCGTGACGCACGTAGTGGACCAGCGGATTCACGCCGGCGCGGCGAATGTCGGGATTGCGGTCGAGGTAGAAGCCAGGGTCGAACAGCGGGTGCGGCTGGCGCAACTCCATGGCGCCGTGCTTCAGGTAATGGCACAGCGGGTTGACGCCGGCGGCTGCCACGTCGGGGTATTTTCGCAGATAGAAAGCGGGGTCGAACAGGGGATGCGGCTGGCGGCCCTGGTACGCGCCCTGCAGCAGGAAGTGGAGCAGCGAGTTTCCGTAATAGTCCTCGTCGAACAACGTCTTCAGCGCGCTGCCGGTCAGTTGCCGCCAATACGGAGCGAGGCTCACAACACGCCGCGCCGTGGTGAAGAAACCGGCTGATGGCTGGGCGGGGCGCTGCTTCGGCTGGACCGGCCGGGCGGTCCGCCGCTGTGGCACCTGCCGGAAGCGGCGCAGCACCTCGGCGCGGGCGCGGTCCACAAGCTGGCGGTCGAGCGAATTCAGCCGCAGCAACTCCTCGAACACTTCCGGGCTGCACGCTTGCCGGAGCTTCTCGGTCCGGCTGGCCACGGTGCCCTCGAGCCCGTCGGAGACGTTGACCGCCGGCCGGGCGCAATCGAGTTCGGGGAAGGCGCAGCGCAGGGCATGCGCACCCGCGGCGACGCTCTGGTCGAAACAATCCACCACGCCCAGAAAAGAGGTCGCCATCATGCGCTGCGTGGCCACATCGAGATCGCGCGGCTCCGGTTCGTCGGAGTCGCCGGCGCAGGCCAGCAGGTTGACCTGGACATTCTTCACGAAGAGCGGAAAGTCCTGGATCATGCCGGCGATGAAATCGCCCAGCGCGGTGCGGTTGGCGAGCTCGCTCATGGCGTCGGCGGGGTTCGGTTTCTGACGGAAGTAGGTGTAGATGGACCGGATCCGGTCGATGGGGTCGCGCAGGAAGCAGATGTCGAAAAACAGGTAGCCCGGTGCTTCCGGCAGCGGGTGGCGGACCTGGTGGCTGGAAAACGCGCGTAGGTTGGGCCGGGCATCGAAGAAGCGCACCATGTCCGGATTGGAGATCAATCCTTCGTGAGCGGGCGTGTCCAGCTTGGCGAATCGCTCGCCGAAGCTGTGGTCCAGAATGTCTTCGATGGTCGAGCCGGCGTTCTTGAAAATGTGGTAGTGAAGAATGACCAACCGCATGAGGGCCGGACCGATCATGCGATAATAGCACGTTTGACATTCCTGCTCGGATTCCTCATCGCCGCGGCGGTCGGTCTGACGGGAGTGGGAGCGGGATCGCTGACGGCGCCGCTGCTCATTCTGGTTTTCCACCAGCCGCCCGCCGTGGCGGTGGGAACGGCGCTGGTGTTCACCATGGCGATCAAGCTGGTGGTGGCGCCGGTGTACATGAAACGCCGGCAGGTGAANNACGCTGCTGCTCTCCTATCTCGACGTGCACCGCTATCAGCGCGCGGTGCTGCTGCTGGTAGGGACCATGGTGGCGGGCATGGCGCTGTACAACCTCTACCGGCTGTTGCGGCCGAGCGGCGCCGTGCCGCGAACCAGCCGCCTCGGATGGGTGGCGGCAGTGGCCGTGCCGATCGGAGCGGAAGTGGGGTTCTCGTCGGCCGGCGCCGGTGCGCTGGGGTCGCTGGTGCTGCTGAATCTCACCAGCCTGACGCCGGCGCAGGTGGTGGGGACGGACCTGTGCTTCGGGCTGGTGGTTTCGAGTATCGGCGGGGCGTGGCACCTCTCCGCCGGCGACTATAATTCGATTCTGCTGCGGGGGCTGGCGCTAGGCGGGCTGGCCGGGGTGCTGCTGGGCGCGTGGCTGTCCTCGATTCTGCCGGCGCGTCCGCTGCGCGCGGCGCTTTCGGTGGCGCTATTCGGGCTGGGGCTGGAACTCTGCTGGAAGGCTTGTTTTTGAACCTTTCACCTGGATCCCAGGAAGATGTCGTGTATGCGAAGAAGCCCCAGCGCCAGGCCGGCCGCGTCCGTCACCGGCAGAACGGAAATCTGCGAAGGGCGGCGCTCCATGCGTTCCAGCGCCTCCCCCAGGGTGGCCTCCGGGCCGATGGTCACGGGCGTCGGCGTCATGGCGTCCGCGGCGCACAGGCCACGGATGTCGTCGTGGCTGGTGAGCGCGCGGCGCAGGTCGCCATCGGTGATGACGCCGGCCAGCGCGCCGCCGGGCCCCACCACGCAAGCCGCGCCCAGCGGCCGGCGCGTCATGGCGATAATCACTTCTTTGAGCGACGCGTCCGGCGGCACCGACGCCACCTCCTCGCCGCTGTGCATGGCCTGGCGCACCGTGAGCCGCAGGTTGCGGCCGAGCTGCCCGCCGGGGTGGAAACGTCCGAACTCCTCCGGCGTGAAATTGCGCGCGCGCATCAGCGCGATGGCCAGCGCGTCCCCCAGGGCGAGCGCGGTGACGGCGCTGGCCGTGGGCGCCAGGTTGTTGGGGTCGGCTTCCCGCTCCACCGAGGCGTCCAGCAGCACGTCCATCCGCGCCGCCAAAGGCGACGCGATGTTGCCCAGTATGCCGATCAAGGGCGATTGGAATTCGCGCAGCAGCGGCACCAGCGCCAGCAGCTCGGCTGAGGTGCCGTTCTTGGAAATCAGAACGGTGGCGTCGCCCGGCGTGTAGATGCCCAGATCGCCGTGGACCGCTTCCGCCGGATGCAGGAACACGGACGCCGTGCCGGTGCTGCAAAACGTGGCCACGATCTTGCGCGCGATGTGGCCCGATTTCCCGATCCCCGTCACCACCACCTTGCCTGGATGCGCCAGAATCAGATCCACCGCGCGGACCAGCTCGCCGTCCAGCCGGCCGGCAGCGCGCTCGAGTGAAGCCGCCTCGATTTCCATGGCGGCGCGCGCGGCGGCCAGCCACTCCTCCTTGGGATCGACGGAAGACATCGGACTTTAATCATCGCACGGCGGTTGCAATTGGTTTTGCGGGCATGTTGTAGTTGAGGAGTTGCAGTCTACTCGATTTGCAGTTCTGATCCCTGCGTACAGGCCTTCGGAATCCCTGGCGGACGTGGTCCGGGCGCTCGCGGCCAAGGCCGTACCCGCCATCGTGATTGTGGACGATGGCAGCGGGCCGGAATACCGCGACGTGTTCGCCCGCGCCGCGGCATTCCCCAATGTTCACCTGGTCCGGCACGCCACCAATCTGGGTAAAGGCGCCGCTCTGAAGACCGGCATCAATTACGCGCTGTGCGCCTTCCCGGGGCTGGTGGGAATCGTCACCGCGGACGCCGACGGCCAGCACCATCCCGACGACATCGTGCGCATCGCCGATACTCTGCTGGCGCGCCCGGACTGCCTCGTTCTCGGAAGCCGCGCCTTCGATGGCGCCGTGCCGTGGCGCAGCCGCTTTGGCAACTCCCTCACCAGCATGGTGGTGCATGCCCTGATCGGCCAGAAGCTGACGGATACGCAGACCGGCTTGCGCGGCATCCCCACCAGCCTGCTGCTGCGCATCCTGCGCATCGAATCGACCGGATACGAGTACGAGCTGGAGATGCTCATCGCCGCGCACCACTCGTCGGTCCCCGTGATTGAAGAGCCCATCCGCACCATATACGAGGACGGCAACAAGTCTTCGCACTTCAATCCCATCGTCGATTCGATGAAGATCTACTTCGTGCTGGCGCGGTTCGGCTCCGTCTCGCTCATGACCGCCCTGCTGGACAATCTGGTCTTCTATCTGGCCTTCCGGCATTCGGGCCATATTCTCGGATCGCAGATCCTGGCCCGGGTGTTTGCGGTGGGCTTCAATTATTCGATGGTGCGAAGGTCCGTCTTCTACTCCAAGCAGCGCCACAAGACGGTTCTGCCGAAATATCTGCTGCTGGTGCTGGTGAGCGGATCGGTTTCCTACGCCGGCATTCGACTGCTTTCCGCCAGGCTGGGCATCAACCCCGTCTCCGCCAAGCTGTTGGTCGAGACCGTTCTTTTCTTCGCCAATTTCGCGGTTCAGCGCATATTCATTTTCAAGCCGCAATCCAGCAACGCAGGCGGAACCGCCTGCGCCACCAGCACAAGTCCGGCACTTTCAGAGGTGGGGCAGGCGGTGCCGCCTGCCAAGCCCGCCGCCCGCCGGCAGTGGGGCGCGTGGCTGATCTTCCTCGTGTTTCTGGGCGCGCTGGGCCTTGAAGTATACGGATTTCGCACGGGACATTTGTTTTCCCAGCACATCTGGGAGCCCGTCGGACTGTACAGGCTGGCCAGGTTCGGCGGAATATTTCTGGCGGTCGCCGTGCCGCTCCTGCTGATGGTTCCCTGGACATTCGCCGCGCTGGTCTTCGGGCTGACCATCCTCGGCACGGCCATTGCCGTCGGCCCGCAGGCTGTGCTTGCCACCGCCTTCTTTCTCATTGCCTCGTGCGCGTTGGGCTCGAAACTTCTGGGCCGGTCCAAAGAAGACTCGGTAGAGACGCATCTCTGCGCAACCCTTCTGGGAATGGGCGTCTGCATTTTTCTGATGACCTTCCTGGCCCGGCTGCCGGTCAGCTATCCGGCCTTCTGGGCAGTGTTGCTGGCGGTCCCGGTGGCATGGGACTGGCGCGGGGTCTGGCGGCGGCTGGCGTACTGGGGCAGACGAATCGGCTCCGCCGAACTGCGCCCCCCTGGCGAGCGTGCAGCCTTCGCGCTCCTGGTCTTCGTCCTCCTGATGCATTGGCTGGTGGTGCTCAAGCCGGAAGCCAGCGCGGATGGCCTGGCCATGCACCTGGCCATCCCCGCCAACATCGCCGCCAACCACGCCATGACCTTCGAGCCCAGCCGGTTCCTTTGGTCGGTCATGCCCATGGGCGCGGATTGGTCGTACTCCATCGTTTATCTTCTCGGCGGCGAATACGCGGCGCGCTTGCTGAACTTCGCCCTGCTGCTGATGGTGGAGGCCCTGCTCTACTGCGCGGTTCGCCGCTGGGTGAAGCCGTCCACCGGCTTCCTCATACTGGCTCTGTTTGCGGCCACGCCCATGGTCCAACTGGTGACCGGAGAGCTTTTTGTCGAGAACCTGGTGGCCGCCATGGTGCTGGGGATGATGACGGCCATCTGGCGCTTCGGCGAAAATGGCGGCAAGCGATTCCTCTACCTGGCGGCGGTGCTGGCCGGAACGGCCATCGCCACCAAAGTGGGGGGCTTGGCATTCCTGGCGGTGGTGATACCGTTTGCGGTGGTGGAAGCGCGCCGGCACAGGAAATCGGCGGCCGTATGCGCGGTGGCGGTCCTGCTGGTTGTGTTGACGGCGCTGCCGACTTACGCCATCGCCTGGCACAAAACCGGCAACCCCGTTTTCCCCTTCATGAACCAGAAATTTCCGTCGCCTCTGCTGGATCGGGCGGCGGACCTCAGTTTCGACCAGGATCGCAAGCCCCTGAGCTGGCGCCTTCCGTTCGATCTGACGTTTCACACCAACCAGAGTTGGGAAGGGCAGGACGGCTCCTTCGGTTTTCAGTACCTGCTCCTGGCGCCGCTGGCGGTGGTGGCGCTCGTGGTGGTGAGGCGCCGGCCGGCGGTGAGCGGCGCGGTGGTGGCGCTGGGCGCCGCCATGGTCGTCATGCGATCGGAACCCAACGCGCGATACATCTATGCGGCGCTGCCTCTTCTATCGGTGCCCTTCGCGGCGCTGCTGGGGTGGCTGGACGGCCGCCAGCGCTGGCTGGCGCGCGTGCTCATCTGCTACACGATCGCGTGCACGGCCGTGAACGCTTACTTTATTCCGTCCTCGAGTTACTACCATAAAGACTTCAGCACGAAATCGCCGCTCTCCAGCGCGGAGAGGGAACGATACGTGGCATACACCGCTCCCGTCCGGCTGGTGATTGCCTACCTCAACCGGGCGCACCCGCGCGCTGCCGTGCTGCTCACCTCCGGCAGCGACATCGCCGGCCTCACGGGTGAAGTGTACGAGAATCATTGGCATCAATTCACGACCTTCGACCAGATTCGCAGAACGCTCGACATGGCCGGAATGCGCAAGCTGGTGGATGGCTGGGGAGTCCGGTACTTCATCGCGCGCAAGCCCTCCGCCGGCGAGTACACGCACCCCCCGGCCCTGCGGGAACTGCTCGAGACCTGCACCACTCCGGAGTACGAAGCCGGCGATTTCTATCTGGCCCGGCTGGAGCCGGACTGTGTACCGCGGGTCAGAACCGAGATTGTGGTTCCGCCAGGGTACTACGACGACCTCGATCCGGCCATCCGTTATCGCGGCGACTGGACCAGCAGCGACAAATTCGAGGGCCCATTCCAGCACACCATCAGCTTCACCAATATCCCGGGAGCCGAGGCCGCCTTCGCGTTTGAAGGCAGTTCGCTGGTCTACATGTACACCAAAGCCCCCAATCGAGGCTTGGCGGCGATTACCATCGATGGGGCCGACAAGGGAACCATCGATATGTATGCTCCAACAGTCGGATGGCAAGACTCATCCCAGTTTTGCTGCCTGGGACCTGGCAAACACGTGATAGTGATCCGGGTGCTTGGCCAGGCCAGTCCTCATTCGACGGGCCAATTCATAGACCTGGATGGCTTCCGCGTGGAATGAAGAGAATTACGAGCTTGACGGCGCACTCTATCTTAAGCCCGAAGGGCGCAAGACAATAGATCGGAAGCCCGAAGGGCGCAAGATAATAGCCCACGGCGTAAGCCGTTGGGAACCGGATGCCCCATTTGCCGTAGCCCCGGATAGGGGCGTAAGATCATGCCGCACACCTTCACCTGTCTGCTCGTGCATGTCATCTTTTCCACCAAAGACCGTGCGCCTGACTTGTCGCCCGAATTGGCTGCCCGGCTTTTCCCGTATATGGGCGGCATTGTCCGCGAATGCAAGGGGACGGCCTTGATCATCAACGGTCCCGCGGACCACGTCCACCTCCTGCTGTCGATTCCCGCGACCGTATCCATAGCCGACACCTTGCGAGTGCTGAAAGCCAATTCCTCGCGCTGGGTGCACGAGCAGTTTCCGGAGCGAAAGCGCTTCGGCTGGCAAGCCGGATACGGCGCTTTCACCGTGAGCGGCTCCCGGTTGGACGACGTGAGGAACTACATCGCCTCCCAGGCAGAGCACCACCGCAGGCTATCCTTCCAGGAGGAGTTTCTCACGCTCCTGAAGAAGCACGGGCTGGAATACGATGTGAGGGACCTCTGGGGATAAGCACTCTTACGCCCCTGTCCGGGGCTACACCAACCCTGAATCTCGTTCCCAACGGCTTACGCCGTGGGCTACTATCTTGCGCCCTTCGGGCTACATAACTTGCAGGATCAAACACTTGAGGTAGTGCGTCTCGGGAACCGTGAGCAAAATCGGGTGGTCCTGCGACTGCGTGCGGCGTTCGAGGATCCGCACGGTCCGGCCGGCATCGAGCGAGGCTTGCGCGATCAATTCCAGGAACATCGGCTCGCCGAGATGGTGCGAGCAAGAGCAGGTGACCAGGATTCCGCCCGGCCCCAGCATGCGCAGGGCGCGCAGATTGATCTCCCGATAGCCAGTCACTGCCGCTTCCAGGTTGTGGCGGGATTTGGCGAAGGCCGGCGGGTCCAGCACCACGAAAGAATACTGGCGGCGCGCGGCGGCGTAACCGGCCAGCAGCTCGAAGACATCGGCTTCCTGGAAATGGATGTTGGCGATGCCGTTGGCTTCGGCGTTCTGGCGCGCCGTGGTCAAAGCCGGGCCGGAGCTGTCCACGGCCTCGACGGTTTCGCACTTGCCGGCCAGGTGCAGGGCGAAGCCGCCGGTGGAAGTGAAGCANNCAGGTCGGCGCGCAGGTTGAAACCGTTCATGTGGATGGCCACCGATTCCGGCACCTCGCCCGCGATCACGGCGGTTTCGAGCGGCAACTGCTCCTTGGTGCGGACAGCCACGTCATTGCGGGCCACGATGCCGCGGGGCTGGAAGATTTCCTCCAGGCAGGACGCGATGTCGTTTTTGGCGGCGTCCATACCCTGATCGAGCGTCTGCATGACCAGGTAATCGCCATAGCGGTCCACGACGAGGGCGGGCAGCAGATCGGCTTCGCCATGCACTACGCGGTAGGCGTCGGTGTGGCGCACAACCGTTCGCCGGTGTTCCTCGGCGGCGCGCAGACGGCGCAAATAGAAATCGCGGCCGATCTCCTCGACCCGCGGCGAAAGCATGCGGAGCGCGATTTGCGAGGCGGAGCTGTAATGGGCCGTGCCCAGCGGGCGGCCGCGGAAATCGGCGACTCTCACGGCTTCACCGGGCTGGGCGCCATTACGATCGGCGATGTCGCTCGAGAAGATCCACGGGTGGCCGGAGGCAACGCGGCCGGCTGCCTTCCGGTTGACGCGGACTTCGTTCATCGCATAGCCTGCAAACGGGCGATGCGATCTTCGGTCGAGGGATGCGTCGAAAACAGGCGCATCATGCTCTGGCCCGTGAACGGCTTGATGATGAACATGTGAGCCGTGGCCGGGGATGCGTCCATGGGGATGCGCTTGGACCAAGTCTCGAGCTTCTGCAAGCCCCCGATGAGCGGGTAGGGAGAACCGACGTACTTGGCGGAGGCGGCATCCGCGTCGTATTCGCGCGAGCGCGAGATGGCCATCTGGATGAGCATGGCGGCGATGGGCGCGAGAATCATCATGAGCAGCGCGCCGGCCATGCCGCCACCGCGATTGTCGTCATCTCGCGAGCCGCCGAACCAGAAGGCCATGCGCGCCACCAGCGTGATGGCCGCCGCCAGCATGCCGGCCACCGAGCTGATGAGAATGTCGCGGTGCAGCACGTGGCCCAGTTCGTGCGCTACCACGCCCTCGATTTCCGTGTCGCTCATGAGATTGAGGATGCCGCCGGTGAACGCCACCGAGGCGTGCGCCGGGTTGCGGCCGGTGGCGAAGGCGTTGGGCGAGTCCTGCGGGATGAGCCAGAGCTTGGGCATGGGGAGACCCATGCGCTGGCAGAGGCCCCGCACGATGGGCGCGACTCGGGCGTACACTTCGGGGTTCTCGGTTTCACTCACCGGCTGCGCGGAATACGACATCAGCGCAATTCTGTCGGAGAAGAAATAACCGGCGAAGTTCATGGCGAACGCGAAGAACAAGCCGATGTAAAGGCCCTGGGTGCCGTACAGGGCCTCCCCGGCGACCAGCAGAACGGCGCTGAGCAGGCCCAGCAGCACGGCGGTCTTGAGAGTGTTGGCGGTCATATCGGGTTACACCTCCACGGCCACGAGCTTCGAAAACTGCAACTCGCGTTCGCCCTCCTTGGCATCCACCGTGACGGTGTCGCCTTCGCTGAATTCGCCGTTGATGAGCTTGACCGCCAGCGGGTCCTGGATCAACCGCTGGATGGCCCGCTTCATGGGGCGCGCTCCGTATTGCGGATCGTAGCCGTCGGCGATCAACATGTCTTTGGCCGCGTCCGTGACCTCCAGTTTGATCTTGCGGTCCTTCAGAAGCTTGCCCACGTTGTGCAATTGGATGTCCACGATCTGCCTGAGATTCTCGCGCGTCAACGAATTAAATACAATGATATCGTCTACGCGGTTCAGGAATTCGGGGCGGAACTGCTTGCGCAGCTCTTCGAGCAGCCGCCGGCGCGTATCGTCGGTCCGGCTGTCCTTTCCATGCACCGAAAACCCGAGGCTGTTTTTCTCCATCATTCCGGTGCCCACGTTGGAAGTCATCACGATCGCGGCGTTCTTGAAGCTCACCGTGCGGCCCTGGCCGTCGGTGAGCCGTCCGTCGTCCAGAATCTGGAGCAGCATATTAAAGACGTCGGGATGGGCCTTTTCGATTTCATCGAGCAGCACCACCGAGTAGGGCCGGCGCCGGACCTGCTCGGTAAGCTGGCCGCCCTCCTCGAAACCGATGTATCCGGGAGGCGCGCCCACCATGCGGGCCACCGCGTGCTTCTCCATGTACTCGGACATATCGACGCGGATCATGGCCTTTTCGTCGTCGAAGAGGTCTTCGGCCAGGGCGCGCACCAGCTCGGTCTTGCCGACGCCGGTGGGGCCGAGGAAGATGAAGCTGCCGATGGGCCGGTTGGGGTCGCCCATGCCGGCGCGATTGCGCAGAATGGCGTTCGCCACCAGGCGCACGGCTTCATCCTGGCCCACCACCCGGTCCTTGAGCCGCTCGGGCATGTGCACCAGTTTCTGGATTTCGCCTTCCATCATGCGCGCCACCGGAATGCCGGTCCACTTGGCCACGATGCGGGCGATATCGTCTTCGCCGATCTCCTCTTTGAGCAGCGCGTTTTCCTTGACCGCTTCCATCTCCTGCTCGGCGGTCTGGATGTCCTTCTCAATCTGCGAGAGGCGGCCGTAGCGTAGCTCCGCGGCCTTTCCCCACTCGCCGGCGCGGCTGGCCTTTTCCACTTCCTGGCGGAGGGTGTCCTGTTCCTCTTTGAGCTGGCGCACGCGCATGATGGCGCCCTTCTCGCGGTTCCAGCGCTCTTTCAAAGTGGCCGATTCGCCGCGCAGGCGCTCGAGCTCGTTTTCGACGTTGCGCAGGCGGTCGCGCGAAGTGGAGTCGCTTTCCTTGCCCAGGGCCTGGCGCTCGATCTCGAGGTGCGAAATGCGGCGGTCGAGGTCGTCGACTTCGATGGGCATGGAGCCGATTTGCAGGCGCAG
>PLMF01000354.1:0-405 GCA_003142355.1 Bryobacterales bacterium | reverse complement strand
TCCTTGAGGCCGCGCAGGATGGCGATGGTGTCGTCTACCGTTGGCTCGCCCACCATCACCGTGCGGAAGCGGCGGGCCAGGGCGGCGTCCTTCTCGACGTACTTCTTGTACTCATTGAGGGTGGTGGCGCCGATGCAGCGCAGATCGCCGCGCGCCAGGGCNNGCGCCCACCAGCGTGTGCAGCTCGTCGATGAAGCAGATGATCTCGCCGTTGGAATCGACGATCTCCTTGACCACGGCCTTCAGGCGGTCTTCGAATTCGCCGCGGAATTTGGTGCCGGCGATCATCGAACCCAGGTCGATGGCCACCAGTTTCTTGTTCTTGAGCTGGTCGGGGACGTCGCCGCGGACAATGCGCTGCGCCAGGCCCTCGACGATGGCGGTCTTGCCCACGCCGGGCTCGCC
>PLMF01000326.1 GCA_003142355.1 Bryobacterales bacterium | reverse complement strand
GCTCGTACATGGCGCCCCGAATGAAGTGAACGCCCGCTTTGTCGTCGTCCGACGTCGAGAGCTTCTCGGCTTGGTCCAGAAGTGGGGCCATGTCGGCCCAACGCTTGCCCTTCTCGTAGATCTGCGCCAACTCCAATTGCATTTCGCGGTCGTCCTGCCCCTTCATCAGGCCGCGAACTTCGGCGGCGGCCTCGTCGATCTTGCCCAGGTCCCCCAGCAGCGACGCGTGCGTCACCTGCACCATGCGCTCGTTGGGATACTTCTTCAGAGCCGCATCCGCTTCCTTCCGCGCGCTTTCGAAGTCTTTCGCCGCCCGATAGGTCTCGATGATCTGCACGGCCGCGCGCGGCGCGCTTTGCGCCTCNNTTGCGCGCGGTCTCGTCCAGCAGGCCTTTCAGCGAAACGATCGCTTCGTTGCCCTTGCCCTCGGTTTCCAGCAGGTTGATCTCATCGATGCGCACGTCCAGGCTGTCCGGATCGAGCGATTTGGCTTTGTTCAGCAACTCGCGCGCCTTCGCAAAATCGCGCTTGACGCGGTAGATCTCGCTGATGCGCAGCGGCAGCATGGGATTCTTCGCATCGTCGGCCGCAAGCTGCTGGTAGAGGCGCAGCGCTTCATCCAGTTGATTGCAGAGAAATAGGTTGTCCGCCAGTTCCGCTATCAGGCGGGTATCGTCGGGCGCCAGCGCCACGGCACGCTGCAGCGCTTCGGCGGCGCTCTTGTAGTCCCGAAGCTCCCGGTACGCCCGGGCTAAAAGGGCCAGCGTCCGCTCGCTCGGGTTCTTGTCCGTGACGGCCTTCAATTTCTCGATGGCCCGCCGCGTGTCCCCCACGTCGGAGTACAACAGCGCCAACCCCGTGAGCGCGTCTTCGCTGCCGGGGTCGGCCTTGATGGCCTCGTTGTACGCCTTTTCCGCGTCCACCGAGTTGTTCGCAAATCGGTAGAGCCGCCCCAGCACCACCCGGCTCTCCACGTCCTTGGCATCTTTCGCCGTCACCTTCTGATACTGCTCGATGGCCAGCTTCAGGTAGTCCTCGTTGACCTTGCCCGCCTGGCTGTCTCCGGCCATCCGCGTGTAGATGCGCCCCAGCATGCGGCGCGCGTCCAGGTTGTCGGGGTTCTGCTTCAGCAGATCCTCGGCCTGGCTGACGGCGTCGCGCAGACGGTTGGCCTGGATATAGAGGTCCGTCAGTTCTTCGAAAACGATGCCGGCCGAGGGATCCAGCTTCAACGCCTCCCGGTAGTGTTGGATCGCCTTGGAAACATAGTCGTTCCGGTTCGAATAGGCCCCTGCCAGTTCCGCGTACAGCCGCCCCATGGCAAAGTTGTAGTATGCTCCGGCTTTGTCGTTGTCCGGCGCATGGGTGGTTTCCGCTGGCGCCTGTGCGAAGCACAAGCCACCCATCGAAACAACCAGGAGAAGCGCTTTGGCTGAGCGAATCATGCAATCTTTACTTTCCTTTGAAGTCTTGGTAGCCCCTGCCCTCGTTGAAGATGACTCTATCATTGTATAACGAGATGGATGGCACTGTAGTTTCTGATGCGCCGGAGCGCCCGCTGGTTGCAGTGGCCGGCCCCACCGGCTCCGGAAAGAGCGGCTTGGCGCTGGCCATTGCCGAAGCGTTCCACGGCGAAGTGGTCAACTGCGATTCGCTCCAAGTCTACCGGCACTTCGATATCGGAACCGCCAAGTTGCCGCCCGAAGAGCGGCACGGCATTCCGCACCACCTCATCGACATCTTGAATCCCGACCAGCTCTTCACCGCCGGTGAATATGCGCGGCTGGCGCGCGAAGCCATCGCCGCCATTTCGGCGCACGGCCGCCTCCCCATACTCGCCGGAGGCACCGGCTTCTACCTCCGCGCTCTTCTGGACGGCCTGTTCGAAGGCCCTGCCCGCGACCAGGCGCTCCGCCACCGGCTGGCCGCCAGGGAACTGCGGCGGCCCGGCTCGCTCCACCGCCTGCTGACCCGATTCGATGCCGCGGCCGCGCGCCGGATTCATCCCCACGACGTGCCCAAAGTGACCCGCGCCCTGGAAGTCACCCTGCTCATGCGGCGTCCCGTCAGCGAGTTGTTCCTCGAGGGCCGCAGCGCGCTGCGCGGCTACCGCACGCTCAAAATCGGCCTGCTTCCCGAGCGCGACGCGCTTTACCAGCGGCTCGATCTGCGCTGCGCCCGGATGTTCGAGGCCGGGCTTGTCGAGGAGGTGCGCCACATCTTGTCGCTGGGCTTCCCTCCCGCCTCGAAACCCTTCGAATCCCACGGATACAAGCAGGCGCTGCAATTGATCCAGGGAGAGCTGAATCCGCGAGAAGCGCTTTTCTACGCGCAGCGCAACACGCGGAATTACGCCAAGCGCCAGATCACATGGTTCCGGCGGGAGCCTGGCCTCGAGTGGTTGAGAGGATTCGGCGACGCGCCGGAGATTCAGGCCCTGGCGCTGGCGCGCGTGGCCTCATTTCTGATTGAACACCCAACCCTTCGGTAAACCGGCTGGGTCATCCTTCGCCCGCCTGCGGTTCGGACGCCGCCCCGGACTGGGCCGAGCCGGCGAAGCTGTATGGTGGCCATGGGCCGGTAAAGCGCACCTCCACGCCCTCTGCCTGGAAGCCCGCCAGCACCGCGCCCAACTCGGCCACTCGCTCTCGAGGGGCCAGCACGGACAGGTTCACGATCATCTGGCGATCCGGGGGCTTCGTCAACTTGTTCACATGCACCTCCGGGAAGAGAGCGGTAACCTGGCGGAAGCAGGCGCGGTAGTCTTCTTCGGCTTTAGCCTCGAGCGCCCGGCGCAAGGCCTGCTCGATCTTCTGCCGATAGAAGTAAGCGAAGCCTTTGGGCTTGCCGGTCATCTCCGCCCGCAGCCGGCGGATCTCGTCGTCGCTCCGCGCCACCACCTCGCCGACGGCCCGCGCATCCCAGAGCACTTGCACTCCAAGCTCCACCTTGTCCCGGAGGCGCTCCAGCCTCGCCCGGAAACGGTCCCCCTCCGACGACAGCCATCGCCTCACCTGCTCGTCGGCATCCAGCCCGTCGCCCGGGCGGATGATGGTGTCGAAGCTCATCGGCAGAACCGCGCCCGAGTGCGCCCAAGAGGCATCCACCACGTCGCTGTGGGCAAGCACCCACGCCTTGACCCTGTCCTCGTCGCCCTGATAGGGCTCCGCGGGACAGTCGTGCACGAGAGCACTCAACCCGGCGGCGCGGATGGCGCGCACCAGTTGCCCATCCAGCCCTCGCAATTGCCAGTCCCCAACCTCGCCCGGTACGACGCAGTAGACGTACCTGGCCACCGGCGCCGCCGTTGCCGCTCGATTCTCCGGCTCGATCACCATATCACCTCCTCGACTTCTTGGTCAGCCACAGGCTCAGCACGGTGTTTCTGGACACCACCTTGGTCGGCTTGGCCAGGACCCCGCAAGGCAGGGACACCGTAAGCGCGCAGGGGCCATGGACCGTCTCCGCGGCCAGCAGCAGCCGCCTGCCACGCACCTTCGCCCGGAAGGTTTCCGCCTGGCCCCCCGGCACCATGGCCACCACCAGCAACGCCTCGCCCTCATCGTGGATCTCCACCAGTGGCTGGGCGGAATCGGGGCCATCGGCCGCAGCCTCACTCGCCTCCTCGGCGCGCTCCAGCCACCAGTTGAAGCAGACGCTGCGCCCGCTATTCTGGTCGAGTGCGCGCTCTTTGAAGACGAGCACCGGACCGCCAAGCACGCGGCGCGCGGGCTCGTTTATCCCCTCGCGGAGCAAGGTGAGCACGTCCATGTGCGTGGGGAAATCGACCAGATCGGCCAACTCCTCAATGCCGGCGTGGCGTCGCTCCCATAGATGCCATAGCACGCGAGCAGCCGGCGGGCCGATGGCCGCCGCCAGTTCCCGCACCTGTTCCTCCCGCACGCGCACCGCTTCCCCGTCCCGGGCCGGCGCCGGTCCCGGTAAGGCGGACGATGGGCCGGAGGATCGGCCACACTCGCCGGCTGGCCGGCCAGGCCCCTCGCGGGTGTTCGTGATGGTCATGAGCTTCTCCAGCCACCGGGCCAAGTCCGGTGTGATGAACCACGCCTGCCTGTTTCTCTTCTCGTCCGCGAGAGCATAGCTCAGCCGGATGACCTCTTTGCGCAGCAAAATGAACTTGCGCCGCTCCACTGCCACTGCCGTGATCCTCGCCAGCGGCAGCTCGAAGCGGGGCCGGCCCCCCTGCACGAAGGCAAAACGTTGGGCCGACAGAGACATCTCGCCGATTTGCCAGTGGGGCGAACGGTGCGGGAGGAAGCCGCCCTGGCTTTGCAGAAGGACCGCGTCCTCACTTTGGCCTTTCTCGACCGGCGCGCGCTGGACCATCGCTCAATCCCCCCTGGCTTGCAGCTCTTCGCGCCAGCGCTCGGGGTTGACCATGCGGTCCACCACATCGCCGACGGCATCGTCCAAGCCATCCCGCACTTTCTGCACTGTCTCGGTTACGCCGTGCTCCTCTTTGATTTGAGCCAGCGCCACGTCCAGGTCGCACAGCGCTTCGCCCAATCGCTCCATCTCGGCTTCGCTCAGACGTCCGTTCTCCACTCGCTTGAACGCCTGGGTCGCCAGAGCGTCCTTGACGATCTCCACCACGGCAATCACCAGCCCCAGCAGCCCCTGCTTGAGATTCCCTTCATCGATGTCGATCACGGCTGGCCTTCTCCCTCATGGTCCACCACCAGCCGGCGGATCGCCCGGCGCCACTCCTCCAGGGATTCACCGGCGAAGAGGGCCGCTTCCCGCCGGCCATTCTGGCCGGAGCGCACGCCCAGGACCGACTTCGCCCCCAGCAAAGGTCCCAGGTCGCGCGGCTCAACGCCCACGCTGACGACATCCTCAACCGGGATGCGCACTGCCAGTCGCCGCTGGCTTTCAGACCACCACAGCAGCCCCTGGTCGGTCAGGTACAGCCAACCTGGCTGCCAGACAGCGACGATGTCGGTCGCACCCGGCGTCTGGTGCCACATCTTTCCCTCCGCCAGCACGCGCGCCTCGGGGGCAACCCGGGCCACCTCGCGATCCCGCTGGCAGGGAGACCCCGTCGCTGTGATCGTCTCCGTTAGGGCCACCCCCAGTGCCCCCAGTCGATCGCGCAACGCCGCTTCCAGCCCGGCGGCATCCTCGGCGTAAAGNNGAAGTGGACCGACTCGGCTACGCCCAGCCCGCGAATGCTCCCCAAGGCCGTTTCGAAGAGCACCTCGGCTGGCATCTTGCGGTACAGGATCAGGCGCCGGTTGGTGAGATATAGCCGGCCCGGCCGCCAGGCCCGGTAAATCCCGTCCGCGTACCAGTGCGACCCGAACATCTCCAGCAGCGTGCTCTCGCCCGGCGCAAAGGCCAGCTTCTTGCGCTGCAACTCCCGCTCGGCGTACTGGCGGGTTTTCTCATCCCAGGCTTGCATGAACCCGTACTCGATCATCGTCTCGATGGCGGCGACGGCCGCCCGCAGGCTGACGCCGATCAGGGGGATGCCGGCCACGCCAATCACCAGGTCCAGACTGACGACTACACCCTTGTCTAGCAGCCTGTCCAGCAGGTCGTTCACGGTCGCCTGCCGCTCGCGCACGGGCTCCATGCCGGGCCTCTCCGCCACCTCCATCTACGTCTCCAGCACGGGCAGGGGACACGGCGCCGCCAGCCGGGCTCTGGCGCGGGCGCTCTGCCAGCCGCACCACGGGCAGTTCTCGCCGAGAAGCTCGTCGGCCGGGACCTGCTTGCCACACTGCGGACAGCTCTCCTTGAGTACCTGCGCCTGTTTCCAGGCCGAGGTCTCGATGTTGGTTCCCGAGGGGAACTCCAGCCCGTACCGGGCCGCCGTGGCGAAGGAGGCCAGGGCAGCCCTGATCTTGATACCCAGCAGCTCCACGCCGGCCACCGAAACCGTGATGTCGGCGTTGATTACGAGCCCCTTGTCCAGAATGACCTCGATCACGTCCGCCAGGGAGCCTCCGCCCCCTCGCTCGCGTGTCGGTTTCAAACCCAGTAGTTCCGTCATCGCTCGATCTCCAAAGTGATGCTGACGAAGCTGTAGGGCGGCAGCGGCCCTATGTACTGGAACGCCAGACGGCGTCCCAGCTCCTGGTTCAGCTTCGTGACCGCCTGGTCGAATTCGCCCCGGCGTTCGGCGCCGATCAAGAACGCCGCGTCGAGCACCATCATCTCCGCGGCGATCCTGCCGGTCGCCAGATCGTGAGCCAGGGGCCTCAGGACGGCCACAATCCGGCTGGCATCCCTCTCCCGCTTTGCCCACAGGTCCGCCTCCACCATCTGTCCCAGGCGGATGCGCTCGGACTTGGTTTCCTGCGCCGGCCGGCCCACAAGCGAATCCCGCAGAGCCCGCAGTTCCCGGTTCTCCGCGACGATCTCCTGGTAGACGACCTGTTCCTGCCAGTAGACCTTCAGCCCCAGTTCCACCTTCCCCGCAACGCGGGCCAGCAGCCCCTGAAGCTCGGCCAGCCGGGGCCGCAGAACCAGCTCCCGAACGGCCTGGGCGCTGGGCGCCACTATGCCGAAGCGCATGGGCAAAACGGCGCCCGTCCGCATAGCCTCCTCGAGCACCAGGTGGTGAGCGGCCACGTTCCCTCGCGTGGCGGGATAGCCCGCCGCGGGAGCGGGACTGACCAGCGCCGCCAGTTCGGCGTGCTGGAGGACGTCAACCCGCTCGCCTCCCAGCCCGCGGGCCGCGAACTCACGAGAACCTTCGCTCCCAACTACGCCGTAAACATAGCAGGGCTGCGTCCCGGCCCCACCATCTTGGAGTGATCCGCTCATCTCTCAACTACCGGCTCCTGCCGCCCTCGAGAACAGTTCGACCAACCAGTCCGCCTTGGGGCCCAGCGGCTTCAGGTCATCCTCCGCGCCCCACTTGAAGACGACTGAGTTGACCATGCCGACCAGGGCGTGGGCCAGGTCCGCTGTCGGCGCGGCGCCCAACTCCCCCTCGTCGATGCCTCGCTGGATGATGGCGGTGACCATCTCGAGATAGGCCGCATACTTGCGGCTGACCGCCTCCCCGAGATCGTCCTTCAGCGTCCACTCCAGGCCGCTCCGGGTGGAGAGGTAGATTTTGAGAAACTCCCGGTTGCGGCTGAAGAACTCGAGCTCCGCGACCACCAGACGGCGAAGCTTTCCAAGCGCTGTCGGGGCGCGCGCCAGGTCGGCGTGAAGGAAAGAGAGCAACTCCTCGGCCTTCTCGTCCACCACGCTGAAGTAGAGCTGCTCCTTCGTGTCGAAGTACAGGTAGATGCTGCCGACGGCTATTCCGGCTTCGGCAGCCACCTCGGCGATGGTGGCGGCGTGGAAACCCCGGCGGGCAAAAACCCGTGCCGCCGCCTCCATCATCTCCCGCCGCCTCGCCTCGGCCTCCCGCTTCCGGCGGCTGGAACTCTCTTCGACCAGGAGCGTCCCCAGCTCCGCCCCAAAAAGCAGTTCGGGGTTGGACAGCCTTTCCACCTCGGACGGAGCCGCCAGGCTGGCAGTTGCCTCCGGCCCGGCCAGCACCTTATCCGCCCTCGCCTCGGCGACCGCCAAGCGGAGATCCTCCTTGTTCTTGAAGTACAGATAGATGCTGCCGACGGCCACTCCGGCCTCGGCGGACACTTTGGCGATAGTGGTCTCGGAGCCCTCGCGGGCAGAGACCCGTGCCGCCGCTTCCAGAATCTGCCGGCGTCTGGCCTGGGGCCGCGGATGACCACGCTCATTCCATGAGGAATGGTTCATATAATGAACGTATCACGCGCGAGCCGCATTTGTCAATCGGCGCTGCTAAACTGAAATCGCATGTTGAGGCTTCTGGTACTGGCGGCGCTCCTCGGCGGCGCTCTCCGCGCGGAAACGGTCCTGGTTCTTCCCTTCTTCAACCATTCCCAATCCGCGAACCTCGATTGGATCGGCGAAAGCCTCGCCGAAACCGTGCGCGATTCGCTCTCTTCCGAGGGCCTGCTGGTGCTGGACCGCGAAGACCGGCTGGAGGCCTACCGCCGCCTGTCGCTCCGTCCCGGAGCCCAGATCACCCATGCCTCCATCATCAAGATTGGGGAGTCGCTGGACGCTTCGACAGTCGTCTACGGCTACTTCGAACTGCTCCCCGCCGAAGCCGGCAAGGAGCAGTCGAAAAGCTCGTTGCGCATCACCGCGCGAATTCTCGATCTGCGGCGCACGCGCCAGGGCCCGGCCTTCAGCGAGCTGGGCGCGCTCGAAGACCTCGCCGCCATGGAGGTCCGCCTGGGCTGGCAGGCGCTCGAGCAACTGCGCCCCAAGACCGCGCCTCCGGAAGAGGACTTTCTCAAAGCTCGTCCGCCCGTGCGCCTCGACGCCATGGAAAGCTACGTGCGCGGCCTCCTGGCGGCCTCTCCCGAGCAGCGTCATCGTTTCTTTACCCAGGCCGCGCGCCTGGACGCCCACTACTCCCAGCCCTGCTTTCAATTGGGAAAGGTTTATTGGGAGCAGAAAGAATACGGGATCGCGGCGGGCTGGCTCGGGCGTGTCAGCCGCTCCGACCCGCACTATCTGGAAGCGCAGTTCTTTCTCGGCCTGTGCCGCTAC